>VBDE01000249.1 GCA_005883665.1 Betaproteobacteria bacterium | reverse complement strand
GCCGAAAAAGGCGTGTGGTATCGAGTTCGGCTGGGGCCCTACACGCGCGTGGACGAGATCAACCGCGTCCGGCAGCAGCTGACGCAGAACGGAGTGGACGCGTCGCTTGTCAGAATCACCGAAGTCGCCAAGAATTGAATCAGCACCCCAAGGAGAAGCCCCATGGTTTTTCGTTTGCTGAGCGTCTTTTCCGGCTTGTTCCTCGCCCTTGCCACGTACGCTCAGGGTTCGCCCGTCGAGGGCGTCGATTACATCGAATTGAAGCCGCCCCAGGCGGTCGAGTCCTCGGGCAAGGTCGAAGTCCTCGAGTTTTTCTGGTACCGCTGCCCGCACTGCTACGCTCTGGAGCCCGACCTCGAATCCTGGGCAAAGCGATTGCCGCGCGACGTGCAGTTCAGGCGCTTGCCGGGAATTCTGAACGACGACTGGGCAATCGATGCCCGGATTTTCTACACGCTGGAGGCCATCGGAGAGCTCGAGCGGCTGCACAGGCCTTTGTTCGACACCATCCACCAGCAGGGCGGGGTGAGGCTGCGCGGCGATGCCTTCGCCAAATGGGTCGCGGACTGGCTCGCGAAGCAGAACGTGGACATGGCCAAATACGACGCCGCTTTCCGCTCGTTCTCGGTCGAAAGCAAGCTGCGCCGTGCATCGCAGATGGGCCGCGCCTACCGACTCGACGGAGTACCGACTCTGGCCGTGCAGGGCCGCTACCTCGTCGTCGCGAGCACATCGCGCAAGGCGATGCTCGCCACCGCCGACTTTCTCATCGGAGAAACCCGCAAGCAACTCGCAAAAGCAAAACCCTAGCGTGGCGGCGCTTGCGCTCGAGCGAATGAAACTGCGAAGACGCGTGGAAGAGCCGTTCCGATAAGCGCCGGCTTCTGCCGTCCCGGTGTTACCCAGCCCCAAGGTTTTCATCACTGGCGCATCGAGCGGGATCGGCGCCGCGCTCGCGGCGCACTACGCACGCCAGGGGGCGGTGCTCGGCCTGTGCGCAAGACGGCTAGCGCCCACACAGGCGCTCTTCTCAAGCTTGCTCTGCACCGGGTCCTGCTATCAAGTGGACGTGACCGACGCCGCCAGCCTGCAGGCCGCGGCGGCGGATTTTACGGAGCGGTTCGGTGTGCCCGACATCGTGATCGCGAATGCGGGTATCAGCGTCGGCACCGCCACCGAGAATGCGGAGGACCTTCCCGCTTTCCGCAAGATCATGGACACCAACGTGTTCGGAATGGCCGTGACGTTTCAGCCGTTTGTCGCGTCGATGCGCGCGCGCGGCAGCGGCACGCTGGTCGGCATCGCAAGCGTCGCCGGCTTTCGCGGGCTTCCCGGCGGAGGCGCTTACAGCGCTTCCAAATCGGCAGCAATCACCTATCTGGAGAGTTTGCGCGTGGAGTTTCGCGGCTCGGGCGTGGCCGTCGTCACGATCTGTCCCGGCTATATCCGCACCGCGATGACCGCGTCGAACCGCTACCGGATGCCATTCATCATCGACGCGGACGAAGCAGCGCGGCGCTTTGGCCGCGCCATCGCCAGAAAGCGCCGCTTCATTGTCATACCCTGGCAGATGGCGCTCGTTTCCTTTGCGCTTCGCCACCTGCCGCGCTGGCTGTTCGACCGGTTGTTCGCGCGCGCGCCGCGAAAAGCGCGCGGTCTCCCTTTGTGAGCGGACCGGAGGCGAGACTCGTCGACGCCGTCGGTACGCGGCACGCGCCGGCGCGCCGCGACGCGCGCATCGTGAGCCTGGTACCGAGCATTACGGAGCTGGTCTGCGATCTCGGCCTCGCGGCACACCTCGTGGGCCGAACCGGCTTCTGCGTCCATCCCCGCGAGGTCGTTCGCCGCATCCCCAAAGTCGGCGGTACCAAGGACGTCGATCTCGACAAGCTGCGCGCGCTGCGACCCACCCACGTCATCCTCAATATCGACGAGAACAAGAAGGAGCACGCTCGCTCCCTCGCAGAGTTCGTTCCCGAGCTGATCGTGACGCACCCGCTCGCGCCCATCGACAACCTGGCGCTCTACCGGCTGATCGGCGGAATATTCGGGCGGGAAGACCAAGCCGAAGCGCTGTGCGGCGAATTCGAAGCAGCGTACGCGGCGCTGCAGACGGCCGCGCGCGCGTTTCCGCTCGATCGCGTGCTCTACCTGATATGGAAAAATCCCTGGATGACGGTGTCGCGCGATACTTACGTTTCGCGGATGCTCGCCCTCGTAAAATGGGAAACCGTCCCGGCGGAGTGCACTGATCGCTACCCCAAGATTCAGCTCGACAGCGGGGTGCTCGACGCAGCCGACGCGGTGCTGCTGTCGAGCGAGCCGTATTCATTCCGCGAGCGACATGTCGCGGAGCTACGCGCCCACCCTTTGCTCGCGAAGAAAAGGATCGCCCTCATCGACGGAGCGATGACCGCATGGTACGGCAGCCGCGCTATCGAGGGTTTGGGGTATCTCCGGCGATTCCGTGAGACGCTCGGTCACTGTGCCCGATAATTCTCACGGGAGGCAGGCAGCTCAAGCGAGTACGGTCACATAAGACCCCGGAGCGTCCTCGAGAGCCTGCAGCGCCTCCGTGCCCGGGACGCGGGCCGGCACCCGGTCGGGCCCGTTCAGGCCGGCCATCCAGGCCTGCCAGTCGATCCACCACGAACCTTCCCTTCTGCTCGCCCCTGCCTGCCATTCCTCGGCCGATTCGGGGAGCTCCGACCCCGTCCAGTAGCCGTATTTTTTCGCCGACGGCGGATTCACGATGCCGGCGATGTGCCCCGAGCCTCCGAGCACGAACCGCGTGGGCCCGGAGAGGAGGCGCGCGCCCTTGTAAGTCGACTTCCAGGGCGCGATGTGGTCCTCGAGGGTGGAAGCGAAATAGGCGGGGATCGCAATTTTCCTGAGGTCGATCGGCACGCCGCCGAGCGTGATGCCGCCGGGATCCTTGAGCCGGTTGGCGAGGTACATGTTGCGCAGGTAGAAGCTGTGCATCTTCGCGGGCATGCGCGTGGAATCGGAATTCCAGTAGAGTAGATCGAACGGAAAGGGATCCTTTCCTAGCAGGTAGTTGTTGACGACGAACGACCACACCAGGTCGTTCGCGCGCAGCATGTTGAAGGTGGCCGCCATCTCGGAGCCCTCGAGGTAGCCGCGCTCCTGCATGCGGCGTTCCAGATTCTCGACCTGCGCTTCGTCGATGAACACCCCGAGCTCGCCCGGGATGGAAAAATCGAGCAGCGACGCGAGGAACGTCGCCGAAGCCGCGCGCCGGTCGTTCTTTTGCGCCATCCACGCGAGCGTGGCGCCGAGCAGCGTTCCTCCGAGGCAGTAACCGATGATGTTGACCTCGTTCTCGCCGGCCGCCTGGTCGATCGCATCGAGCGCCGCAAGCGGCCCATCGAACATGTAATTTTCGAAGGTCTTTTCGGCATAGCGCCCGTCCGGGTTGACCCAGGAGATCACGAACACCGTGTGGCCCTGCTCGACGGCCCAACGGACGAAGGAATTCTTCTCGCGCAGATCGAGGATGTAATACTTGTTGATCCACGGCGGGATCACGAGAAGCGGCCGTTTGAAGATCGTTTCCGTGCTCGGGGCATATTGGATGAGCTGCATGAGCTCGTTCTGGAAAACCACCTTGCCGGGCGTGGTGGCGATATTCACGCCGAGCTTGAATGCTTTTTCGTCAGCCATGCGGATGCCGCCGCGCTCGATGTCGGCGAGCAGGTTGTTCAAGCCCTTGAGCAGATTCTGGCCACCGGAGTGCAGCGTCTCGCGCAGCACCTGCGGGTTGGTGAGAGCGAAGTTCGACGGAGACAGCGCGTCGATGTACTGGCGCGTGTAGAAATTCACCTTCTTCCGCGTCTCTTCGGACAAACCGTCGACGGAGGACACCGCGTCGTGAAGATGGCGCGCAGCGATCAGGTAGGACTGCTTGATGTAGTCGAAGAGGAACTGATCCTGCCAGTCGGCGTCGCGAAAACGGTTGTCCCCCTTGGCTGCCTCGGCGACCGACGGCACCTCCTTTCCGAGCATACGCAGCAGGCTCGACTGCCAGAGCGCGACGTGGTCCCAGAACATCTTCGACTGCATCTCTGCGAGCTTCCAGGGATCGGCCAGCATGCGTGCAGCAAGATCCATGAATGCCCGGGCGACTCCGAATTCGTCGCTAGTGGCGACGCCTTGGCCCCCGGCCCGACGCTGCAGAAACTCCTTCATGATGCGGCCGGAGCGCTCCGCCACTTCGGCGAACAC
>VBDE01000248.1 GCA_005883665.1 Betaproteobacteria bacterium | reverse complement strand
TCTCTACCAACATTCCCGCCACTCGACCCGCCAAACCGTAGCAGCGCGCCAGAGTCCGTGCTTGTGAAACGCTCTGCACGAGGATGGCATCGGCGCGCCGCAGGCCGTATGCGTAAAGCCGACGATCGCGCGCGAATCGCACGAGCAGGCGCGACCTGCCACAGTCGCTATCACTCGCGGCGCGAAAGACGAAACGCTTGCGATGACGGCGGCAGAACAAGGCCACCAGACCCACGTGCATGCCCGCGCAGCTGGTGTAGTAAAGGTCCGCATCGGCCCGTGCCAGCGCCGACCACATGCCGGTCCAGCGGGGATGAATGAAGCGCAGCACCGGCAGTCCCGCGTTGGGACGATAGGCCTTGAAAACCCGTATCCCTTCCCATTCCGCGCCGTCGACCTGCCCGTAGTCCCAAACCACCATGCTCACGTTGTGGCCGCGGCGCGCCAACGCCCGGCCGAGCAGCGTTTGCTGAACTCCTTCACCGGCGATATTGTGCTGTCTGTATTCGGGTGCCAGGACCGGGAGATTCTCGATCCCGACGAGGCAGATCTTCATTGCCTAGGATCGTACCTCCGCTCGAAGACTGGACGACACCGAGATACGCTGCAACCCTGATCCGTTCGGCTCATCGGGGCGAAGACCTATCTGGCAAGGAGCGAGCGCTCGACGCTGCGCTACAAGCGCTCGCTCACCGCGGGATCACCCCTCAGCAGGCTGTATGTTCAGCCATTCTCGCGCCCGGTTGAGCGCGCGAGCGACCTGCAATTTCATCGCGTCACGCAGCGCGCCGTTGCCGCGGGGGGGAGTGGGGCGGAGCCCCATCTTCCGCATCCTGCCGTTCATGTTGTAGATCATGCCGCGCCGCAGCGAGGCGCGCGTCTTGAAGCCGTTGCTGAACGAGATCGACACGGCTTCGCCGTTCTTTATCCAGTGCGGATCCGTCGTCGGAATATGGATGCCGTACCCCGCCTTGAGCTCGAAGACCGTGGCGCGTTCCTGGTATCGCTCGTGGAACACCATGTTGCGGTGGATTGCCGCGCCGGTAAAGTGCTTCTCCAGTTCGACCTCCGATAGCACCTCCCGGTCCGACGCGCTGAACACGCTGATCGTCTTGCTGCCGCGGATCTGCAGCAGAAAGTTAATCTCCTTATCCATGTGATAGGGGGTGATCGACGCGGGTGACGTGACGAAGATCGCAGCCTCGCGCTCGCACATGCCCGGCTCGATTTCCTCCGACATCGGCTCGATCTCGTCCAGACACCGGTTGAGCACCTCCAGGCACTCCGGGTCCGCCTCGGCGCGCTTGAGCACCATCCACGAGCTGCATTCTTCGATTCGTCTGACGGTTTCCTCTGGGGAGAGACCCGTGTAGGGCGTGTTCTCCTGGTCGGGAAGGCTCACCGGGATTTTTCCCGCGTTGTACTCGACAATGCTGGGGGGAAGCGTTCTGGCGAGTTCGGCGAGCCGGGGAAGTTTGAACAGCGGGTGATCCGATAGATTGTGCCTAAAGAGAAACGGCTTGCGATTGAAATGGGTGCGGAATGTTTCCGGGTCGATGTCCAGAAAGCGGTCCGCTGCGACCGGCTCGCCGGCGCGAAGGCTGCCCGAGGATGATGCTAAGGCGCGATTTTCAGCTTGCATGTATTGCCTCCTTCATTTCTGCGGATTTCTGTGTGTTCCGGGATCTGGAGCGTCAGCAGAGAAATGGGCCGGTGCCTCGGAAGACCGCATCAGAATCCGACGGGTCCAGCGCAGAAGCGGCAGACCCGAGATCACGAGATCGCCCAGCGCACCGCTGCCGACAGCCAGGCTCTGGATTGTTTTCCGAGCGTTCGAGAGCCGATTGACGAGGAGGTTGTCTGCGGCCGCGCAGGAATCCATCCACCGCACGCCAGGCAGAGCCCGAAGCTGCTGGATGCTGTCCATCTCGAGCATCGCCCCTGGCGAGAAATCCGCGAATTCCTCGTCATACGCGGTCTTGAATGCGAACGATCCCTCACCCGCTACGAACGCGCATCGACGCGCGATGGGGCGGCCGTTGACATTGATGCCCAGCATGAGCAGGCGGCCGCGACGAAAGGCGGAGGTCGCAATCTCCGTGAAATAGCGGCGACCGCCCTCCGACGAAGCCAATGCGCTGCCGCGCTGTCCCTTCCAGCCGCTCGCCTCGATCCGCAGGAACTCGTCGATCCAGCGCCCGATATCGTCCTCCGGTCGCAGGACAAGGTGCTCCACGCGGCCATGCTCGCTCAGGTGCTTCTCCTTGCGGCGCAACCTCCGGCGCAGGTCGCCCGACACGGCCAACTCCGGATTAGTTCTCTTGTCGTATCCTTCATGCCACAGGCCGCGTGTAAAAATGTCGGTTACCCATGTCAGCAGGCCAATCTCGTTTGTCAGGTCCACCAGCATCTTGTGGAACGGGCCGTCTCCGGATATGCACCCCAGCTCCATCAGGGAGGCACTTGCCCCGCCCGATCGTAGCCACTGAAACAACCCGACCATGCATTCGCGCGCGGAATCGGCGCGCACGAGGGGCGTGCACACATAGCAGTGGACGTGCTGCCACAAGCTGAGCGCGGACACTCTGAGCTTTCTGAAGCCGCGGATCAGCTCCAGCGGAAACAGCCCGCCCAGCTTTGCCGGAGCATCCGGGTTGCGGGGGTCGTGGATCAGCACCAGAACGACGCGCAGATCCTTGCCGGCCCCGAATGCTTGCAGCGCCGGCAACAGCATCCAGTGCTCGTAGAAGACGTTGGGCTCAAGCGCGGCTGCCGCGAGTTCTTCCCAGGCCGGGACGAAGCTCGACAGCGCCGGCAGGTCGCGCACCACGACGACGGAGGTCTTGTGCTTGGAGTTCGTTGAGCCCGGCTGACGCAAACTGTCTGCCGCTGTCGTCCCGAGGCCCTGCGTTGCTTAAATTGGCCCTACGTCAATACTGCGATCTGGGAGCGGCCCGAGCCGAGTTGTAGTTGTGTCGCGTCCGGGCGGTGCGCCTCGCGCCCGCGGCCTGATGCTGAATTCCCTATTCTGTGAGGACAAGGGGCAGATCGACGGCAAGGCCGTAAGGCAGGGTTCACAAGCGTCCTGTATCACAGGATGTCTGAATGATCGTAGTAAGGCCCGATGAAGCAAAATATCGTCGGGACTTGATCCATTTGCCTCATCCGCCCTGGCACTGCCGCTGCGCCCTGCCGCCAAGCATCGGCAAGGAGCCGCTGCAACACGCGGTCGAACGAGTCTGATCCATTTGGCTCACGGCCGGGCGAGCGTCGGACTTCGTGTTGGAACTCAGGATTGATTGGGGGCCGGGATATCGAGCGTGTTTCTCCCGGCTTGGTCAGCTGATTGTTCTTCTCCTTTCGGAGGAGACAAGAAGACGCAGCAGAAGGACATTAGGCGTGCGAAAACTCATTTTAAAGACTACAAAAAGCGCTCCGCAAAAAGGAACCCGCGTGGCCGCGCCTAGCGTTCCTTATGAAGATTGGCTAATCGCGCAGCTCAAGAACCCTGCCGAAGCTGCGGCGTACCTCGAAACCGTGCTTGAAGAAGGAGACCAAACTGCCATCATGCTCGCACTACGCCAAGTCGCCCAGGTGCAAGGCGGCGTTGCTGAGATTGCTCGCAAGGTGAAACTCACGCGAGAGACAACTTACAAGATGCTCTCGAAATCCGGCAATCCAGAATTAAGAAGCTTGACCGCCGTGCTGGAGGCGACTGGCTTGCGGATCGCAGTGAAGCCGATCGAGAAACAAGCTGCGTGATGGGGGTCACGCAGCGCAGCTTCGACGTGGGACTTTTTGGGACAGTTGGTGAGGAAAAGCGGTCACACAGCTTTATTGTTAGATATCATCAGAAATCGCGACGCGCTTTTTTTTAAGAATCGTTCCGTAAGTCATTGTCCGGCTTGAATGCATTTTCGCCCTGCAAAGCCGTGGACGTCGGTTCGATTCCGACCCCGCCTCCAACCGGACCGAAGGGAGCGCGCTCCCCTTTTTTTCTGACACAATCCCGCCACCTGAGCCCGGGTGGTGAAACTGGTAGACACAAGGGACTTAAAATCCCTCGACGGGTAATTCCGTCATGCAGGTTCGACCCCTGCCCCGGGCACCACCGGAGTAATATGACCTCCAAGGGGTTTGCTGAAACGCGCGATCGCGGCATTTGCCCTTGCATTCTCAGTGACGCTGAGTCACGATTTTCCTCTAGGACATTCACCCTCGCCATGATTGAAAACTGGGTCGATTTCGCTGTGAACGTGGTCGGGGGGGCGACCGCTTTTCTATGTTTGTTCGACGGCACGCGGCGGCTGTTCGCTTTCGGCGTGCACCGGAAGGCCGTGCTCATGACGGTCCTTGCGGCCGGCATCTGCGCCTTGTACGGCGCTTTCGCTTACTGGAAATACACCGATCTGAAGACGACGTCGAGCATGAACCAACGAAAGTCCGCGGCTACGCAAGCGCCCCCGAACTGGGGCAAAGGACTTTCGCCGGAGAAAAAGGAAGTCCTGAGCCTTGCGCGAGCGCGTCATACGTTCGTGGAGTCCGGGACGCTAGCAAGCTATATCGATCGCGCCGGCGAGACCAGGACCTTTGCTCCGACCCAGGAAGATCTCATGCGACGCGAGCGCGTGGTGGCCTACTACTCGCGGACGGAATACGCGGCCCGCAGCAGCTTGGCGGAAGCTCTGCTCTGGTTGATCATGGGCTTGGTCGCGATACTTTTCGGATTCACCATGTCATTCGAGAAATTGCCGCCGACTGCGGAGCCCGACGCGTCGGGCGGCGCGCGGCTTTCGAGCTGAGCGTGTGGACTCGGCGATGCCGCTGCTCTCCAGCCTCAAACAACGCGCGCGCCACCTCAAGAGCGAGACTCTCGTCCTTTGGTTCGCCGCGCGCCATCCCGGCACGCCCTGGTACGCGAAGCTCCTGGTCGCGGGCATCGTGGCCTACGCGCTCAGCCCCATCGACCTCATCCCGGACTTCGTGCCGGTCCTGGGATATCTGGACGATCTCATACTGATCCCGCTGGGGATCGTCCTTGCGATCAGGATGATCCCGGGTCCGATTCTGGACGAGTGCAGGGCGCAGGCGCAGGAGCGGATGGCGAGCGCTCGGCCAGTGAGCCGCGTTGCGGCGCTTGTCATCGTCGGCGTCTGGCTCGCCGCCGCGGCTCTGTGCGCGGTGTGGGCCTATCGCACCTGGGTCAGCCCTTGAAACAATGGCTTGGCGCACCGACATTACCCAGGCGCGGTAGAATGTTTGCCAAGGAGCGCGAATATGATCGTATTTGAGCTCATTTGTGCGGATCGGCACCGGTTCGAAGGCTGGTTCGCTTCGGCGGACGACTTCGAGGGCCAGAAAGCCCGCGGCCTGCTCTCGTGTCCGGTTTGCTGCGATTCCAGCATCGAAAAGCTGCTCACGGCAAAAATCGGGAGGCAAGAAGCCGAACCGCCGCGGGAGAACACGCAGCCGCCCGCCGCGCGGCCGCGCAACCTGCACGAAGTCATCGACTACATCCTGCTCAACACCGAGAACGTGGGAGGGGATTTTCCCGCCGAGGCACGGCGCATCCATTACAAGGAAATCCCGCAGCGAAACATCCGCGGCGTGGCGAGCGGTGAAGAGACTCGGGAGCTCCTGGAAGAGGGAATCGCGGTGATGCCCCTGCCGGTCCCCCCGCACAAGGACTGGCACTGATTTTCGGCCCCCGCGACTCCGCGGGAGGCATGTTGTTCAAACCAAGGTTCGTTGCTTGCGCAGCTCCGGCATGCAGTGCCGGATCCATTGCGCGGTGATCTTTTCCTGCAGCGAATTCTGCCTGAGGCGCTCCGAGAGCGCGCCGAAATCCACGCTGTCGAGATCCTGGTCCTGATTGAAGCAGGAAAATACGTAACTTCTCTTGCCGGTATGCGGATCGCGG
This sequence comes from Betaproteobacteria bacterium, assembly GCA_005883665.1. Lineage (GTDB taxonomy): Bacteria > Pseudomonadota > Gammaproteobacteria > Burkholderiales > SG8-39 > VBDM01. The sequence continues at coordinate 758 of VBDE01000248.1, read as the reverse complement.
TGCGGTTGCAGGCACTGGGCGCAGATTTCCTTGAGCATGCACTGCATCGGCGAGTTGATCGAGCCGATCGCGAGGTGATGCGGCTTGAGATAGTCCCTGAGCACGTCGTGGCGCGCGCGCGCGACCGCCGCCATCATGCGATCGGACCCTATGGCGATGAGCCGGTCGGCGTCCTGCATGCGGATCGAGAGAGGCCCGAGCCTCCCCTGGGCGTAGGCGTCCATCGCCTGGACGATGTTCCCGACGAAACTTGCGTCTTGCGGACGCGCTTTTGCGTTTTCCAGCTTGAATCCGGGCGCCTCATCGCAGCACCACACGACCACGTCCGCGGCGCTCTCGATCTCGGCAACCTTATAGCGGTCGATGACTTTCTTATAGCCGGCAAAATAAAGCACTTTCGAGCCCCGCGCCCGGAACGCCGCGCCGATCGAAAACAAGACCGCGTTGCCCAGGCCCCCGCCCACGAGGATCACCGTTTCATTCGCCGCGATGTGCGTCGGGTTGCCCGTGGGGCCCATCAGGATCACGGGCTCCCCGGGTTTGAGCATCGCGCACAGGTCCGATGAACCGCCCATCTCGAGCACGATGGTCGACACCAGTCCGCGGTCCCGGTCCACCCAGGCGCCGGTCATCGCGAGCCCTTCCATCTGCAGGCGGGTCGTCGAGTCGGCGTTTCTCACGACCGGGGAGAAGGTCTCGAAGTTCTGCAGGCGATAGAACTGGCCGGGCCGGAATTTGCGCGCGGCGAGCGGGGCCTT
>VBDE01000247.1 GCA_005883665.1 Betaproteobacteria bacterium | reverse complement strand
CCATCGCCCGCCAGAACCTTTTCCACGTCCTTGGACTTCAGCGCCTCGTTCACCTCCTTGTTAAGGCGCTCGACCACGTTCTTCGAGAGCCCCCTGGGACCCACGAGGCCGTGCCAGTTGGTGACCTCGTAGCTCGGGTATCCCGACTCGCGCACCGTGGGGACGTCGGGGGCCGCTGTGATGCGCTTGGGCGTGGTGACCGCGAGCGCTCTCAGGCGTCCGGACTTGACGTGCTGGAGCGCCGTCGCGACGCTGCCGAAGATGAGCTGGGTGGTTCCCGCGATCGTGTCGTTCAGAGCCGGTCCGGTTCCCTTGTAGGGAACGTGCGTGATCTTGATTCCAGCCGTATACAGGAAGTACTCGGTGGCCACGTGCACGTGGCTACCGTTCCCGCTCGAAGCATACGCGAGCTTGTCCGGTTCCTTCTTGGCGAGCGCCACCAGCTCCTGCAGCGTCTTCGCCGGAACCGAAGGGTGCACCGCGACCACGTAGGGCCCGCGCGAGAGCTGCACGATGGGCGTGATGTCGTTCAGGGGATCGAACGACAGCTTGTACACGTTCGCATTGACGGTGTAGCTCGCGGGGGTGAGCAGCAGCGTGTAGCCGTCCGGGGGCGACTTCACGGCCACTTCGGATCCGAGCACGCTGCCCGCGCCGGGCCGATTCTCCACGATCACCTGTGTTCCCAGGCGCTCGGTCAGCTTCTGCGCGATGACCCGCGCGATGAAATCGGAGCCGCCGCCCGGGGCGAAGCCCACGATGATCTTCACCGGCTTGGAAGGGTATTGCTGCGCTCCAGCGGCGCCGGCCGCGAGCGACGCGATCAGGATTGCGAGCCAGGTTGCGATGCGTTGCATGGTCATTCCTCCAGTCGAGGCGCGATCTTAATACGGCTGCGGACTGCCGACAGCAGGCAGCTTGACAAGGCGCCTATATTTCGATAATACTAGAAATATGGAAGCGAAGACCGCGGTCGCCAGCCTCGCCGCCCTGGCCCAGGACGCGCGCCTCGCCATTTTCCGGCTGCTCGTGCAAAAGGGCCCGGAAGGCCTCTGCGTCGGGGACATCGCGGCCAAGTTCGGAATGGCCGCCGCTACGCTCTCTTTCCACCTGAAGGAGCTGACCAGTGCCGGGTTGCTGGTCGCGCGGCAGGAGGGCCGCTTCATCTACTATGCGCCGAATTTCGAAGGGATGAACGCGCTGGTTTCCTATTTGACCGAGAACTGCTGCGGCGGCGAGACCTGCGCTCCGGCACGCAGACCCGTCGCGCGCAAACGAAAGGAGAAAATCACATGAAGCGATTCCATGTTCACGTTTCCGTCCAAGATCTGCCCGAGAGCCTGCGTTTCTACAGCGAGCTCTTCGGCGCGCCGCCGTCTGTCGTGAAGGACGACTACGCCAAGTGGATGCTCGAGGATCCGCGGATCAACTTTGCCATTTCTCGACGCGGCCGCGCGGCCGGGGTCAACCACCTGGGATTTCAGGTGGATTCGGACGAGGAGCTGAAAGATCTGCGCGAGCAAGTGTCGAAAGCCGGCATCGCTGCGCTCGACCAGGCCGGGGCCTCGTGCTGCTACGCCAAATCGGACAAATACTGGATCGAGGATCCGCAAGGAGTCGCCTGGGAGACGTTCCACACGCTCGGCAGCGTTCCCATCTTCGGTGAAGAAACAAGGCGCAGCGGGGAAATGAGCACGTGCTGTGTTCCAACGGAGAAAACCGGATCCAGCGCGGCCTGCTGCAGCTGAAGCCTCGACCCTATTCGAGCCTCGCGATGGGTTTGCACGGCGCGCTCGGGGCTGTGCTGATTCCGCGGGGGGTCCGTATTCTCGGGTTTTGAAGAAGCGCATATACTTTGCTCGAGTCAATACATGGAGCGGTCATGTCGAACATTCTGAGCAGGATTATCAGGGTCGGTGTCCTTGCGTTGGTCATGCTGGCGCCGGCGAGTCCGGCCTTGGGAGGTGCCCCGCACCGCTTCGTCGTATTCGGCGACAGCCTGTCCGATCCCGGCAATGCGTTCGTGTTGCTGAGGGACGCCGAAATTCCTCCGTTCGACAGCCTGATTCCCGATGCGCCCTACGCCCGCGGCGCATTTCACTTCAGCAACGGGCCGACCTGGGTGGAGCAGCTGTCGCTCCTCGATCACGCTGTGCCGAGCGCCGGCCCTGCGCTTTTCATTCCACTGCTGTTTTCCAATTACGCTGTGGGCGGCGCGCGCGCCCGGCCCGAAGGGCCTTTCGATCTCTCGACTCAAGTGGGCCTCTTCGTGAGGGATTTCCGCGGACAGGGACCCTCCGGTGCGCTCTACATCGTGTTCGCGGGCGGAAACGACCTGCGCGACGCCCTGCAGGCACTCGCGCTGGACCGGAGCGGCGCGACGAGCGCGGCCATCGTGCAGGCGGCGCTCACTGCGATCCGCGACAACCTTCTTACCTTGTACGCCGCCGGCGCACGGCATTTCCTCGTGCCGAACGCCCCGGACATCGGACTGGCTCCGGCGGTTCGCCTTCTGGGTCCGGCCGCGCAAGGCGCCGCCACTTTCTTCGCCGCTCAGTTCAACGGCCGACTGGAGCTGATTCTGCGGAGCCTGGAAGCAAGCCTCGGGGTGGGGATCGTGCGTCTCGATGTATTCCGGACCCTGAACGAAATCGTCGCCGCGCCCGGGGCTTTCGGGTTGACGGAAGTCACGCAGCCGTGCATCGCTCTGAATACCCAAAGGCACGCCTTCTGCGCGAGCCCGGGCGAGTTCCTCTTCTGGGACGGAATCCATCCGACGGTGGCCGGCCACCGGATCCTCGCTGAGCGCGCCGATGCCGCGCTGGGCGCCGCGTCGGCGCTGGCGGTGGCGCCTTGAGCAACGCGCTCCCGGCGGTCGGGTGCTCCGATGCGCGTGCGAACAGTCGACCCGTTCCCGGGGTTAGTTCCAGTCGTGGGCCGGCCTGACCGCTAGTCGGGATCGCGCGAATGCCGCTCCGGTGGCGGCGCCGGGATCTGGTCCGGTGGACGAGGCCGATCTTCCGTCTCGAGCTGGTTTTTCAGCCACTCAACGGCTTTCTCCTCCGTCTGAAAGCTGCGGAGGTTGATTCCCTGCTGGCGGCCGAGCAAAGAGACGTAGTCGTGAGACATGCCGAGTTCCAAGGTATCGCCGAGGAGGGCGATTCTGTGCGCCGGATCCGATGCGATTTTCTTCAAGTTCGTGAGAACCCCGTGCCTTTCGACCGTGAACAGCGGATTCGACAGGCGCACGTGCACGAGTACGCGCGAGCAACGGTGGTTCATGCTCGCCAATACCACGGCCTGAAGGAACGCTCGCGTCTCTTCGGCGGTTTCCCGGTCGAGCAAATCCGCCCTCAGAAAACCGCGTTCCATGGTGACCTGGTATTTCATAGCCGGAGAGCGACCCGACGCGGCCGTCGTCCTCAATTTCTCCCCTGGGTCGGTAGGCGTGTCGGACCTACCCTGTGACGAGCACGACAATAATATTATTCGCGGGCGTTGTCTACCGGGGGCGCCCTGAATCGGACGGACTAGTTGTGGCAAAGCCCGAGAATCCCCTTAGATTCCAGCCAGTCCACGACGATCCCCGGCCGCACTCCGCGGCGACGATTACAGGTAGCGGTCCCCGAACAAGGTTTCCAGATTCAGCATCAGGGAGCGGGTCGCGCTGAATCCGTTCACCTCCTGGTAAAGGATCTGCGGCGTCACCTCCAGGTACAGCCAGTCCCGATAGATTTGTCTTCGCACGCGGAGCGTCACGGAGTACACGGCGAGCTTCAGGCTGCGATCGCTCGGCGCGAACGCGCCGAG
>VBDE01000246.1 GCA_005883665.1 Betaproteobacteria bacterium | reverse complement strand
GATGAAGCGCCTGAGCGCCGCCGCGTCGATGGATGTATCGTTCGCGTACGGAGTGAGCAGCACTTCGGATTCGTGGACCACCTTGCGCTCGGAAACCACGTAGCGGTTGTCGAGCCGCTCGAGCAAGAGGCGCGAGAAGACGAGGTGCGAGGTCGATGAGCCGATGTCGACGCCGACGCTCGTGAGGCGGATCTCGTCCTCTAGCTCAAGGCTGCGTCTTACGTTGCTGAAAAAAACCCGCCCGCCTTCCTCGCTCATGAGAGGGCGGGGCTACTTCTTTGTCGGAGGGACGTACCAGCCTGATTCCATCCGGTTCGGCACGCTGCTCTTCTTCAGCGTTTCCCCGTATTCCTTGCGGATGAACGGATCCTCCATCCAGTACGGAATGGAAGTTCCGCCGTCGGGGATGTCGATCGCGGTGTAGTCGGTGTGCTTCTCGCCCGGCGCGCCGGGATCGCGCCCGGGGTTGTGCGGGCCGAACCAGGCCGTGAGCCGGAACGGGTCCTTCGACACGCTGAAGTGCTGGTGGTACCAGCGCGCGCCGCCGGGGGCTGCCGACACCATGCCGACCGGCTCGTAGTCGACGCGCTTCACCTCGCCGGCACGGCCGTCCTTCCACGGCGTGACGCCCAGCCGCTCGGGCCAGGTGTAGGTGTAGCCCTTGCCTTTGACGCAAATGAGCACCGCCGCGGAGGTGTGCGCGTGTCCTTTCGAATAGCGGCCGTTCTCGTGCTGGCCGATCCAGAAATAGAAGCAGTTGTCGGTCATGAACGGCTCGACGCGCCGCCAGCCGGGCGAGCGCCGGTTGTCGAGAGGAAGATCGCAGTCGACGATGTCGGGAATGAAGTTCGTGCGCCGCATCGCCAGGCCGCGCACCGGGTCGGGCTCGATGTCGTCCTTGGGCTTGAAGAAATCGTCCGCGCCGTTGAACCGGTCGCGGAACACGAACGGATTGTTGAACACCGCGTCCACGTTGTTGATCATGTTGAGGACGTTCGGCGCCGTCGTGCCAGCGAGCAGCAGCGCGCCGCCCGAAGTGGCATTGACCAGGCGGTGCCAGGCGTTCATGGGTATCGAGAACATCGAGCCCTTCTGCCATTCGAAGACGTGCTTCTTCGCGTCACCCTCCTGCCACACTTCGGTCGTGCCGCGGCCCTCGACGACGAGGAAGATCTCCTCGTACATGTGCCTCTCGGGATTGAGCGCGCCCGCGGGCTGAATCTCGACGACGTAGCAGCCCCACTTGGTTTCGGTGCCGTGGAGCTGGATGAAGTGGCCGCGCCCGCCGGTGCGCTTCCAGGGCGCGAGGGGCAGGTCCTGCACCCTGCGGATGCCGATCCCGCGGAAAACCGGAATGCCCTCGGACTCCATGAAGGCGTCGTAGGGGGTCGGCTGTTTCTTGAACTCGCCGAATCCGGCCTTGCGCGTGCCGGTAGGCTCGTGCCAGTGGGTTTGGTCTTTTTCGTGGGGCATGGTCTCGCCTGGATGTTCTGATATACAGAACACGGTTCCAATTTTTTGCAAACCGCTCTCATTCGACCATATAATCCCCGCCAGCGTCAATCGCGAGGCGCGCGGAGACCGAACCGATGCGGTGGAAGGACTCGATCATCCTGCTTCAGGCGCTGGCTCTGGGCGCCGCGTGCGTTCCGCTCGCGAGCGCGCAATCCCCGGAGAAAAATCAATCGGTCTACCTCTATCGGGGCGCCGACCGCGCGCAGCGCCTCGCGGAGCGTGCCCGGGAGGAAGGGATGCTCGTCGTGTACACGTCGCTCGCCACCTCCGAGTCGGTGCCGCTCGCCCAGGCCTTCGAAAAGAAATACCGCGTCAAGGTTCAGCTGTGGCGCTCGCTCAGCGACCAGGTCGTGCGGCGCGCGCTCAACGAGGCCAAGGCGCGACGCCACAGCGTCGATGTCGTCGAAACCAACGCCCCGGAGCTGGAGGCGCTGGCGCGCGAGCGGGTCCTGGCCCAGTTCTTCAGCTCGCACATCGCGGACATTCCTTCCTGGGGAGTGCCCCTGCACCGGATGTGGGTCTCGGACCGCGTCGATTTCTTCGTCGTGGCGTTCAATACGGCGAAAGTCCGCCGCGAGGAGCTCCCGGCGACCTACGAGGGCTTCCTCGACCCCAAGTGGACAGGGCGGATCGGGCTCGAAGCGACCGATCAGGAGTGGCTCGCCGGGCTCGCCAAGCACTGGGGCGAGAAGCGCGCCCTCGATTTCTTCCGCGGGCTGGTCGCGATGAAACCCGACGTGCGCAAGGGACACGTGCTGTTATCCGAGATGGTCGCGGCCGGCGAGGTGCCCGTCAGCCTCACCAACTACGCATCCAACGCCGATTCGATGAAGCGCCGCGGCAAGCCGATCGACTGGAAGCCTGTCGAGCCGGTGATCGGCAGGCCGCAGGCGATCGGGCTCGCGGCGAGCGCGCCGCACCCGAACGCTGCGCTCCTCTTCGCCGATTTCGTGCTGTCCCCGGAAGGCCAGCGGCTTTTCAGTTCAATGGGTCGGTATCCGTCGAGCCGAAAGGCGGAAAGCGTTCGCGTGGCGTTTCCCTACCTGATGCTCGACCCGATCGCTCTGATCGACGAAGACGAAAAGTGGCTCAAGCTGTGGAACGAGCTCGTCGCGGTCAAATAGGATGACTACGCTCTTGCCACTGGCGCGCCCGAGGCCCGCTTGATGGCGTCCGCGATGGAACGAAAACCCACAACCGCGAAATCCCGGACCCGGCTGTCGTCGGTCGCGAATTCCTTGCGGCTCATCAAGGCGTTTTCCGAAGACGAGTACGAGATCGGCATCAGCGATCTCGCCAAGCGGCTCGGACTGGCGAAAAGCACCGTTCACCGCCTCGCCTCGACGCTGCTCGAGGAGGGGATGCTCGAGCAGAACCCCGGAGACGGAAAGTACCATCTGGGACTCGCGCTGTTCGAGCTGGGGGCGATGGTGCGCCGGAAGATGGACTTCACGATGGAAGCGCGGCCTTTCCTGCGCACGCTCATGGAGAAAACCGGCGAAACCGTGCACCTCGCGATTCTCGATCACGATTCGATTCTGTACATCATCACCCACGAGAGCAAGCAGGCGCTGCGCATGGGTTCGAAGGTCGGTACGCGAGTCCCCGTGCATTCGACGGCGGTGGGGAAGACCCTGCTCGCTTTTCAGTCCGACGAAGAGCTCGAGCGCATCTTCGCGCGCGGCCTGCCGCAAAGCACTCCCAACACGATCACCGATCCCAAGGCATTGCGCCGCGAGCTGGCGACGGTGCGCGCGCGCAACTACGCGGTCGACGACGAAGAGAGCGAGATCGGACTTCGCGCCATCGCGGCGCCGGTACGCATCTACTCGGGGAACGTGGTTGCGGCGATCAGCATCGCCGGCCCGGTGCACCGCATGGCGAGAAAAACCCTGCTTGGCTGGGTGCGCGAGCTGGTGGACGCCGCCGACGCGGTTTCGCAACGCCTCGGCTGGCAGCCCTCGCGCGCGGAGGCCCTTTCCAAACGGGCCTGAGCGCGCAGGCCAGATCTCAGAGGTCCAGGCGCTGCCAGATCGTGGAGGTCAACCCGGCCTGGTTCATGGTGTAGAAGTGCAGCCCGGGCGCTCCCGCAGAGAGGAGTCGGTCGCAGAGTTCGGTGACTACGTCCAGCCCCAGGCTTCGAATCGAGGCGACGTCGTCGCCGAGACTCTGCATCTTCAGGCGCAGCCAGCGCGGAATTTCGGCGCCGCAGTTGTCCGAGAAGCGCGCAAGCTGCGAGAAATTCCCGATCGGCATGATTCCCGGAACGATGGGCAGGTCGATTCCGAGCGCCTCGCAGTCGTCGACGAAGCGGAAATAGGAATCGATGTTGTAGAAATACTGCGTGATCGCCGCGTCCGCGCCCGCTTCGATCTTTCTCTTGAAGCTCGCGAGATCCTCCCGAGGGCTGCGCGCCTGGGGGTGGAACTCCGGATAGCAGGCGACTTCGATATGGAAGTGGTTCCTCTCCCGGATGAGCGCCACCAGATCGCTCGCGTAGCGAACCTCTCCGGCGCTCGCTGCGCCCGAAGGCAGGTCCCCGCGCAGGGCGACGATGTGACCGATGCCTTTGGATTTGTACAGCTCGAGCGTCGCGGCGATGTCGGCGCGCGTGGCGCCTATGCAGGAGATGTGGGGCGCCGCGCGGTGTCCGGCCGCCTGGATTTCAAGGACGGTCTCCAGCGTGCGGTCCCGCGTGGAGCCGCCCGCGCCGTAAGTGCAGGAGAAAAAGCGGGGCTTCAACTGCGCGAGCTGCTTCCAGGTCGCGCGGAGCTTTTCCATCCCTTCCGGGGTTTTCGGCGGGAAGAACTCGAAGCTGAAGGTGCGCGGATGCTTTTTCTGCGATTCCATGTCACGGCTCGTAGGCGAGATTGGGCGCGAGCCAGCGCTCGGTCTGCTCGAGTGCCAGCGCCTTGCGCTGCGCGTAGTCTGTCGCCTGGTCCTCGCCGATCTTGCCGACCGCGAAATACTGCGAATCCGGATGCGAGAGGTAAAAGCCGCTCACGCTCGCGGCGGGAAGCATGGCGTACGATTCCGTGAGCGTGATACCGGCTTCCGGGGCGGAGAGAAGGTCGAACAGCGCCCCCTTCTCGGTGTGGTCGGGACAGGCCGGATAGCCGGGCGCGGGGCGGATGCCCCGGTATTTTTCCGCGATCAGATCGGTGCTCGAGAGTTTCTCGTCTGCGGCGTAGCCCCAGTATTCCTTCCGCACGCGTTCGTGCAGGAGCTCCGTAAAAGCTTCGGCGAGCCGGTCGGCGAGAGCCTTGAGCATGATGGCGTTGTAATCGTCGTGATTCGCCTCGAACGCCCTGACTCCGGCGTCGACTCCGATTCCCGTGGTGACTGCGAAGGCGCCGAGGTAATCGGGCACCCCCGAGTCCCGGGGCGCGACGAAGTCGGCGAGGCACAGGTTCGCGCGGTCGGCGGGTTTTTCGGCCTGCTGGCGCAGGCAATGCCACACCATCGCCGTCTCGCGCCGCGATTCGTCCGCGTAGATCTCGATGTCGTCGCCGACGCTCGCCGCGGGATACAGGCCGAACACCGCGTTCGCTTTCATAGACTTCACGGCGATGATTTTTTCCAGCATTGCCCGGCCTTCGGCAAAAACGCCGCGCGCCGCCTCGCCGACCACCGGGTCCTCCAGGATCTTCGGATAGCTGCCCGCGAGGTCCCAGGTCTGGAAGAACGGCGACCAGTCTATGTAGCGGGCGATTTCGGCGAGATCGTAGCTGCGCAGAAGCCTGCGGCCGAGGACCCGGGGCCGCGGCGGCGCGTAGCTTCGCCAGTCGATTCGATGGGCGTTGGCCCGGGCCCGGGCCATCGGCACGAGCGCCTGTCCTTTCTTGGCCGCGTGCTGGGCGCGGACCTTTTCATAGTCCTCGCGCACCGACTGCACATAGTCCCGACTCAAGTCGGTCGAGAGCAGATTGGAGCACACCGATACCGACCGGGACGCGTCGGGCACGTACACGGTGGAGTGGGCGTAGTGCGGCGCGATCTTGACCGCGGTGTGCACGCGCGAGGTCGTCGCCCCGCCGATGAGAAGGGGGATGGTGAAGCCCTGGCGCTGCATCTCGTGCGCGACGTGCGCCATTTCCTCAAGCGAAGGCGTGATCAGGCCCGACAGACCGATGATGTCGGCCTTCTCCGCCACCGCGGTGTCGAGGATCTTCTGCGCCGGGACCATGACGCCCAGATTGATGACCTCGAAGTTGTTGCACTGGAGCACTACGCCGACGATGTTCTTGCCGATGTCGTGCACGTCGCCCTTCACGGTCGCGACCACGATCTTGCCCTTGGGCTTCAGGTCGCCAGACTTTTCCTTTTCGGCTTCGATAAAAGGGATGAGGTGTGCCACGGCCTGCTTCATCACGCGTGCCGATTTCACCACCTGAGGCAGGAACATCTTGCCCGAACCGAACAGGTCTCCGACGATGTTCATGCCGTCCATGAGCGGTCCCTCGATAACCTGGATCGGACGCTCGAATTTCTGCCGGGCTTCCTCGGTGTCCTCGACCACCCAGTCCGCGATCCCCTTTACGAGCGCGTGGGCGAGACGTTGCTCGACCGTGCCTTTGCGCCATTCAAGCTCGTCGGCCTGGGCCTTGCCCGCGCTCTTCACGGTGAGGGCGAATTCCACCAGGCGCTCGCCCGCGTCGGGCCGCCGGTTGAGCACCACGTCTTCGGCCCGCTCGCGCAGGTCCGCCGGAATTTCCTCGTAGACTCCCAGCTGCCCGGCGTTGACGATGCCCATGGTCATGCCGGCCCGGATGGCGTGATAGAGGAAGACCGTGTGGATGGCTTCGCGCACGGCGTCGTTGCCGCGGAAGGAGAACGAGACGTTCGACACCCCGCCCGAGACCTTGGCGTGCGGCAGCTCGCGCCTGATCGCGCGGGTCGCTTCGATGAAGTCCCGGCCGTAGTTGTTGTGCTCCTCGATGCCGGTCGCGACCGCGAAGATGTTGGGGTCGAAAACGACGTCTTCGGGCGGGAAGCCGACCTGCTCGACCAGGAGGCGGTAGCAGCGCCGGGAGATCTCGATTTTCCGCGCAAGCGAGTCGGCCTGGCCCTGCTCGTCGAAGGCCATGACGATCACAGCCGCGCCGTAGCGGCGCGCGAGCCGCGCGTGCCTGACGAATTCCCCTTCCCCCTCCTTGAGGGAGATCGAGTTGACCACGCATTTGCCCTGCACGCACTTCAGTCCGGCTTCGATCACCGACCACTTCGAGGAATCGATCATCAGCGGCACGCGCGAGATGTCCGGCTCGGACCCGATGAGATGGAGGAAGGTCGTCATCGCCTTGTGGGAGTCGAGCATCGCCTCGTCCATGTTCACATCGATCAGCTGCGCGCCATTCTCGACCTGCTGGCGCGCCACGGCGAGGCCTTCCTGGTAGTCGCCGGCGAGGATCAGGCGGGCGAAGGCCCGTGAGCCGGAGACGTTGGTCCGCTCTCCCACGTTGACGAAGAGGGATTCGTCGCCGATGTTCAGCGGCTCGAGGCCGGAGAGCCGTAACTTCTTTTCGGCGGCGGGCGGCTTGCGCGGAGGAAGCTCGCGCACGGCTCGCGCGATGGCGCGGATGTGATCGGGCGTCGTGCCGCAGCAGCCGCCGACGATGTTCAGAAAGCCGCTTTCCGCGAACTCCCTGAGCAGGCCGGACGTGTACTCCGGCGTTTCGTCGTACCCCGTGTCCGAAAGCGGATTGGGGAGTCCCGCGTTCGGGTAGCAGCTGATGTAGGTGTCGGCGACGTTCGACAGCTCCTCGATATAGGGGCGCATGAGCTTCGCGCCCAGCGCGCAGTTCAAGCCCACTGCGATCGGCCGCGCGTGGCGCAGGGAATTCCAGAAGGCTTCCGGAGTCTGGCCGGTGAGGGTGCGCCCGGACTGGTCGGTGATGGTCCCGGACACGATGACCGGAAGGCGCCGGCCGCGTTCGTCGAACAGCGCCTCGACCGCGAAGATCGCCGCCTTGGCGTTCAGCGTGTCGAAAATGGTCTCGAGGAGAATCAGGTCGGCGCCGCCGTCGACGAGTCCCTTGAGCGCTTCGCCATAGACTTGCACGAGCTCGTCGAAATAGATGTTGCGGAAACCCGGGTCGTTGACTTCGGGCGAGATCGACGCGGTCTTGTTGGTCGGCCCGAGCACACCGGCGACGAAGCGCGGCTTGCCCGGGTCGCGCTCCATGCAGCTGTCCGCCGCTTCGCGGGCGAGCTCGGCCGCGGCGTGGTTCAATTCGTACACTAGGCCCTCCAGGCCGTAGTCGGCCTGCGAAGGAGCGTTCGAGTTGAAGGTGTTGGTCTCGATGATGTCGGCCCCGGCCTCGAGGTATTGGTCGTGGATTTGGCGAATCACCTTCGGATGCGTCAAGGAAAGGAGATCGTTGTTGCCCTTCAGGTCGCGCGCAGACTTGAGGAAGCGCTCGCCGCGGAAGTCCGCTTCCGAGAGCTTGTAGCCCTGGATGGTCGTGCCCATCGCGCCGTCCAGTATCAGAATGCGGCGCTCGAGGAGGGCTCTCAGTTCTTCGCTTCTGTCAGGCCGCATGGTGGTAGCGAGTTGCTGCGCGAGCCCGCATGCGACGGGCCGCTTCGACCATCCTCGCCAGTGCGGCCTCGGTCTCAGGCCAGGCGCGGGTCTTCAATCCGCAATCAGGATTCACCCATAAACGCTCCAAGGGAATCACGCGCTCGGCTTTTTCGAGCAACTTCAGCATTTCCCCGGCGTCCGGTACCCGCGGAGAGTGGATATCGTATACGCCCGGGCCGATCTCGTTCGGGTAGCGGAACTCGCCGAAGGCCTCGAGCAGCTCCATGTCCGAGCGCGAGGTCTCGATGGTGATCACGTCGGCGTCGAGGGCCGCGATCGAAGGCAGGATGTCGTTGAATTCCGCGTAGCACATGTGCGTGTGAATCTGCGTCTCGTCGGCTACACCGGACGAAACCAGCTTGAATGCGCGCACGGCCCAGTCGAGATAGGGTGCCCAGTCCCGTTTCCTGAGCGGGAGACCTTCGCGCAACGCGGGTTCGTCGATCTGGATGATGGCAATGCCCGCCCGCTCGATATCGAGCACTTCCTCGCGCAGCGCCAACGCGATCTGGAAAGCGGTCTTCTCGCGCATGAACGACCATTGCAGCATGTTGATCGGGCCAATCAGCATGCCTTTCACCGGCTTTCGGGTGAGGCTCTGGGCATACCGCGTCCACTCCACCGTCATCGGGCCCGGCCTCGAGACGTCGCCGTAGATAACGGGCGGCTTCACGCAGCGCGAGCCGTAGCTTTGCACCCAGCCGTTTTCGGTGAAGGCGAAGCCCCGCAACTGCTCGCCGAAATACTCGACCATATCGTTGCGCTCGGCCTCGCCGTGCACCAGCACATCCAGCCCGAGCGCCTCTTGGCGCGACACGGCGTCGCGGATTTCGGTGCGCATCGCTTCCATGTAGGCAGGCTGGGCGATCTGGGCTTTCTTGAACGCCGCGCGCACCTTTCGTATCTCGGGCGTTTGCGGGAACGATCCGATGGTCGTGGTCGGCAGAAGCGGCAATTTCAATCGGGCTCTCTGTTTCTGGATTCGGGCCGCGAAGGACGACGGCCTGCGCGTGTCGCGCTCGGACAGTGCGTCCATGCGGTGTTCCACTGCGTCGGAGCGCACCCGATTCGAGGACTTTCTCGAGGCCGCAGCCTTGCGCGAGGCTTCGAGGGCCGGCGCGATCGCCTCGGCGCCTTGTACGAG
>VBDE01000245.1:4250-4592 GCA_005883665.1 Betaproteobacteria bacterium | reverse complement strand
ATCGGTACCTGGTGGAGATGGGCTGCGCGATGGCGCACGTTTCCTTCCTACTAAAGACCGCGGCAAGCGGCGTAGACGCCATCCGCTATCTGAACGGCGAGGGCGAGTTTGCCGATCGCGTCGAGCATCCGCTTCCGGATTTGATCTTTCTCGACCTGAAAATGCCGGAGATGGACGGGTTTCAAGTGCTGCGTTGGATCCGCAGCCATCCCGCAACGCGCATGACTCCCCTGGCGGTGTACTCCGCTTCGTTCATTCCGGAAGACATCGCGAAAGGCTACTCCGACGGGGCCAATTACTTCATCACCAAGCCGTCGGACCTTACAGTGCTCATCGATATCT
>VBDE01000245.1:0-4095 GCA_005883665.1 Betaproteobacteria bacterium | reverse complement strand
ATCATCGCCTCGTCGAGGCAAAGAATGCCCTGCGCGTTGAGACTCCCGGCGATCGCAAGGTGAAGCGGGTCGCCCGCTCTCAGCTTCAACGCATCGTCACTGACGCCTGGACCGACGAGGTATACTGGCGCTGCTCCAGTGTCGTCATTCAACCGGGTCGACCGGCGCCGCCCTTACCCCCGGATCCATGCCAAGCCTGCGGCTGCCGGGGCCGAATGCCAACTTTTTCACACATTTTCGACCCGGCACATCAGGAATTCCCCGATGGGGCATGGGAAAAACCCCTAATAGACCCCGGAAGACCCCGAATGACAATGGAATAAGACGACTTTCGGCAACCGTGGATTTGGGAGTATAGTCCTTGCAAACAAGTCATAAAAACCTGTGTTTCTCCAACACACCCTAAAAGAAAGGAAATAAATCATGAACGCACCGGTCGATTTCAAAGCGATAGAGGGAATGTTCAGACGGCATTACAAGCAGATCGAGGTCGAATTCGAGCCCGAGCACGCCGTAGCGTGGACCTACATGAAGCCCTCGGGCGCACCGTGTTTCAACCTCGGCATGCTCGAAGAGCTACGCGCCCACGACAGCGCCATCGAATCCTGCGGCGGTCGCGTGCTGTACAAGGGCGACCTGCAGCAGATTCACTACTACGTTGGCGGATCCAGGGTCGAGGGCATATTCAGCCTGGGCGGAAACCTCGAGAATTTGGTGGAGCTGATCAAGGCGGGCGACCACGACACGCTCATGCACTATGCCAAGCTTTGTGTCGATAACATGTACCTGCGGATCTGCGGCTACAACAGCCCGATGATCACCATTTCACTGGTGCAGGGGGAAGCGCTCGGCGGCGGATTCGAAACCGCACTCTCCTCAAACGTCATTGTCGCCGAGCGGCGCTCGCGGATGGGCCTGCCCGAAATCCTGTTCAATCTGTTTCCCGGCAACGGCGCCTACAGTCTGCTCGCCAGGCGCGTGGGGATGAAACGCGCCGAAGAGATGATCTTCTCCGGCCGTGTCTACACCGCCGAGGAACTGCACGAAGCGGGTGTCGTTGACGTGCTCGCAGAAGACGGGATCGGGGAGGCGGCCGTGCGGGACTACATTCGACGCAACGAGCGGCGCCGCAATGGCATGCAGGCCGTGTTCAGCTGCCGCCAGCATTTCCACCCCGTGACCCACGAGGAGTTGCTCAATATCGCCAATGTATGGGTCAGTGCGGCGCTCCGCCTGGAAGAGAAGGATCTCAAGCTGATGAGCCGCCTGGCACGCGCGCAGGCAAAGCTCGTCCCGGGCGGCGCGGCGGCGCGGCCGGAAGCGGTGGAAATACGGGAGGAAATGCAGTACGCGACAGCCTGAGCGCGGCTGTGCATGTCCGCCCGAAGCATGGGCGCTCGCGCGCTTGAGCCATGACCTGCCGGGGCCGGATCCGATCCGTCCCGACCGGTGCGTTAGGACGCGCCCCGGTGGGGCTCATGCGCAGCGAGTTTTGTTCCCAAGCCTGATTGAGGAACCCTGGCGATGCGCAGAAGCGCTCGAATGAAGCACGCCGCGCTAGTTGCGAAATGCCTTCAATAGAAGGCTCGCGTTGGTTCCACCGAATCCGAAACTATTGGAAAGTATGGTGTCCAGTTCCGTGAACTTGGGGGTCGTTACGACCGGCAATCCCGCGAATTCAGGATCGAGTTCTTCGATGTTGATGGAAGGGGCAATGAAGCGATGCTCGAGCATGCCTATGCAAAAGATCGTCTCCAGTGCTCCGGCCGCACCCAGGGGATGACCGGTCATCGATTTTGTCGATGAGAACGGCGGCAGTTTGCCGTCGAACACTTCCTTCATTGCCTCGACTTCAGCGACGTCACCTTTGGCAGTCGCCGTGCCGTGCGTATTGACGGCACCGACGTCTCGAGGACTCATACCGCCGCCTTCTATGGCGTTGCGCATGCTCTTGGCGGCGTGCATCCCAGTCGGCTCCGGCATCACCATGTCGAAACCATCCGAGCTTGTCCCGAACCCGACGATCTCGGCGCGCACGCGAGCCCGACGCGCCAACGCCTGGTCCCAGGCCTCGAGTACGACGATCCCCGCACCACCCCCGATCACGAACCCGTCGCGCGCGACGTCATACGGCCGCGACGCCCGTTGCGGGCACTCGTTGAATTTCGTGGCGAGCGCGAATCGAAGGGCCTGAAAACCCGCGGCAATCATAGGGTGCACCTCCTCTCCGCCCCCTGCGATGGCACGGTCGACGATGCCGTAACGGATGAGCTCGTATGCCGTGCCGATGCTGTGAGAGGACGTCGAACAGGCAGAGCTGATCGAATAACTGCGTCCGTGGACCTTGAGCAGGTTGGCCACCGCCGCGCTCGACGCGCTGGCCATGCTTCTCAGCACGACAAGCGGGCTGAGCTTCGCAATCTCTCCGGAATAGAGCTGTCGCCCTGTCGTATAGGTGGATCCCACGCTTCCGATCCCCGTACCGACGATGCACGCCGTTCTGTCGGACTGCAGGTCGACCTCGGAAAGCCCGGAATCGCTGACGGCATCGAGCGCGGCGAGGCAGCAGTATTTGGATGCTTCCGAAATCGCGGGACGCAGTTTTTTCGGGATGGACGAGCGCTCGAACTTGGGCTCGACGTCCAGGATCGTACCCGCCACCCGGCTCTTCAGGCCCAGGCTTTCCCACTCCGGCATGGCGCGGATGCCGCTTACCCCGTTTTGGAGAGCCCTCACCACTTGGCTGTAATCGTGCCCAAGGCACGATACGAGACCGACTCCCGTGATCGCCACGCGTCGAGGAGCCATTAACTCAGACCGCGTCACGCCTGACGATTCTGTTTCTTCTTGCCCTCGATCGCCTTGAAAAGATCGCCGATCGTCTGTATGCGTCCAAGTTCCTCATCCTCGATGTCGATCCCCAACTCATCCTCCAGCTCGGAAGCCAATGTGATCAAAATCAGTGAACTGATATCCAGATCCTGTCGAAGCGACGTCGCGTCGTCTACGTCGGCCGCGGTAAGTTTTGCGTCGGATGCGGCTAGAAGACGCTGAATTACTCGATCACGCAGTGACAAGTCACCCATGGTTTCTCGCGCCGCCCCTTATCCATGTCACGTCCCTGCCTCAGCGGGCCGCGCTCTGGTTTTTCTTGAGATAATCGAGCAGCGAAGCGCGCGCCTGCTGAAACTGCTCCCGCACCACCTTTAGGGCGCGTGATCCGCCCGCTTGCAGTTCCGATGTCGTCTGACCGCTGATTCCGACGCAGGTCTGGCACAGCTGCTCGGCGCCGAGCGTAACCGCCGAGCCCTTCATGGCGTGCACGAGGTCCCTGAGCGTCTCGTATTGCTCCGCCGCCACTGCGGCCTCCATCTGCCGCAGCAGCGCCTCGCCGTCCTGGATGAATCCGTTGAGGAGTTCCGGCATGAAGGTGCTATCCGCGCTGATGAGCTCGAGCTCCGAGAGCGTCGCCGGATTGATGACCACCTGGGTTTTCTCGGCGCCGTCGCCGGACGCCGCGAGAGCGGTCGCGCGCTTCGCAATCAGGCTCGCGATGGTGTCAAGCAGGCGGCGAGCCTCGATCGGCTTGGACAAGAAAGCATCGATCCCCGCCTCCTCGCATTCCTTCATCGTCTCGGAGGTGACGTCCGCCGAAAGCATGATGATCGGGACCTGTATCGCCTCCGGATCCATAAAGCGGTAGGCCCGCGCGGCGTCCAGCCCGCCGAGTTCGGGCATGTTGAGATCCATAATGACCACATCGAACCGCTCGTTCTCGAGGACATCGAGCGCCTGCTCCCCGTCGTCCACGACTCGGACTCTGTGCCCGGCGCGCTCGAGTATCCCGACGATGACGCGCTGGTTCACCGCGTTGTCTTCCGCCACGAGGATCTGGTAGCGGCGCCGGTTGGCGTCGCGGGCGGCGTAGTAATCGCTGAGCGAAATGACGCCTTCCTGGCTCCCTTGGGCCGCAGTAGCCGAATGGATGGCGTTAAAGAGGAGCCGCTTCTCTAGCGGCATCTCCAGTACCGCCACGAAACCGCCCGCAAGCGCTTGGGCGCTGCGAATCTGCGATACACCGGGCGTGCACAGGAC
>VBDE01000244.1 GCA_005883665.1 Betaproteobacteria bacterium | reverse complement strand
GCCTGCGCGAAAGAGCAGGCGGCGCAGGGCTACCAGCAGACGAAAGACAAGGCTTACCGGAAACAGCAGCACCGACACCGGGCTCAGCCGGTACCAGTGACGCGCGGCAAAATCAGCGTCAAGAGAGGTGGGCCGAACGACCTCCATACGCGCGCTGCGCGCTATTTCGTTGCTTGCTCCACCGCGAACACGACCTGGCCAAAGCCCGCTTGGCGCGCCGCGTCCATGACGCGGATCACCGACTGGTAGTTGGCATTGTTGTCGGCGTTGACGACCACGATCGCCTCCTTCATGCCGGCGCCGGCGCGGCGGAGCTCTTCGGCGAGGGTCGCGACGTTCCGGAACTGGAGCGGTTTTCGCTGCAGCAGGTATTGCCCGTTGGCGCTGATCACCACGTTGATCTCGTTGGATCGCTCCAGCTTTTTTTCCGCGTCGGCGCTCGGCAGGTTGATCTTCAGCTCCGCGAATCTGGAGTAGGTCGTAGTCAGCATCAGGAAGATGATGATCACGAGGAGCACGTCGATCATCGGAATCAGGTTGATCTCCGGATCTTCCTTCCGCGTGCGGGCGAACCTCATGCCTGAGTATGCGGCGGCGGCTGGAATTCGAAACGTTCTCCGTGGACCACGTCGACCAGCTTCGCCGCCTGTTGCTCCATCTCGACCACGAAGCCTTCGACCAAGCCGCGGAAGTGACGGAAGAAAATCATGGCTGGAATGGCGATTACCAGGCCGAATCCCGTGTTGTACAGAGCCACGGAAATGCCGTGGGCGAGCTCCTGGGGGTTGGATCCGGTGGGCGATTGCGAGCCGAAGATCTCGATCATGCCGACCACGGTGCCGAACAAGCCCATCAGCGGGCTGATCGTGGCGATAGTCCCGAGCGTTGTCAAAAAGCGCTCCAGTTCGTGTGCCACCGCGCTGCCGGCCTCCTCGATCGCGTCCTTCATGACGTCGCGCGAACTCCTGTAGTTGCGAAGACCCGAAGCCAGTACCTGGCCGAGCGGAGAATCCTGCGAGAGCTTTTCAAGCATGTCCTCACTCACCCCTTGCTTCTGGTATGCAGTGAGCACCTTCTCAAGCAGGCCGCCCGGAATGATCTTCTCCTTGCGAAGGATCATGAACCTTTCGATGATGAGCGCTACCGCGATAACCGACACGGCGAGCAGGAAATAGATCGGCCAGCCGGCAGCATGGATGATGGCAAACAACCGCGTTCTCCGAGTGAGACAAAAAGCGCGGACACTTTAGCCTGCGACTGCGGATTCGGCAAGGCAAAGAATTTCAAGAGAATGCGGCTCTTGCACTCAAAAAATTTCAGAAGTCGCAGCGCTCCTTGCCGAGCACGCCGAGCGAGCGAACGGCCTGAATCTTTATCCACAAATACTGTGGATAAGGTTGTGCATACCCGTCAAATAGCGCGCGTAAGTGAATCGCGCAAAAGGGTTTTCTTGCTCATGATGAAAACTTGACCTTCGATTTTTCACTTTACCGCTCAAAGAGTTGCAGGCATGTTCTCGGGCATTGTCTGAATCGCTCATAGGGGATGGCATCGGCGGAGCGCCCGTTGTGGATAGGTTACAATCGACAAGGACTGGCGCGGGTTTCCACGCATTTCCCCTCTGAAATTCTCACCGTTTCAGGCCTCGCTCGCAGCGTCCGGGAGCTGCTCGAGCGTCGCTATCCGCTGCTTTGGGTCGCCGGCGAGATGTCCAATTTCACCGTGGCCAAGTCGGGACACGCCTATTTCGTTCTTAAGGACGAGCACGCCCAGGTGCGCTGCGTCATGTTCCGGCAACGCCAGCAGAATCTAGAGTGGACGCCGCGCGATGGCATGCAAATCGAGGTGCAGGCGCTGGTCAGCTTGTACGAGCCGCGCGGCGATTTCCAGCTCAATGTCGAAACCATGCGGCGCGCAGGGCTCGGCGCCCTGTTCGAGGCATTCCTCAAGCTCCGTGACAAGCTCGAAAAAGAGGGCTTGTTCAAAGCCGAAACGAAACGAGCCCTGCCCTCCTTGCCGCACGCGATCGGCGTGATCACCTCGCGGGAGGCGGCGGCGCTTCGGGACGTATTGACGACGCTAGCCCGGCGTAACCCGTCGATTGAAGTGGTCGTCTTTCCCGTGCAAGTCCAGGGTGAAGGGGCGGCCGAGAAGATCGCCTCCGCGCTTAGAATCGCCGCCCGGGTCGGCGGGTGCGATGTCATATTGCTGGTGCGCGGCGGCGGTAGCATCGAGGACCTTTGGGCTTTCAACGAAGAGATCGTGGCGCGGGCGATTCGCGCATGCCCGATTCCGGTCGTCACCGGAATCGGGCACGAAACCGACTTCACGATCGCCGACTTCGTGGCCGACCGGCGCGCACCCACGCCGACCGCCGCAGCCGAGCTGGTCAGTCCCGAACGCGCAGGGCTGCTCGAAGGTATCTCCAGGCTGACGGCGAGCCTCGCCCTGCGCTTCCGCCAGGAACTCGAGAGACGCATGCTGCACGTCGATCAGCTTGCACGCAGGCTGGTTCACCCCGACGCGCGGCTGCGGGCTCAGGGCGAACTGCTCGGCCAATTGCGCTTGAGACTCGGGCAAGCCGCCGGGCGAATCTCGTCTGAGCGGCGCTGGCAGGTCGTCCGGCTTTTGCAGCGGGCCCAGTCAAGGCTTCCCAATACCGACAAGCTTCTCGCGACCTCGTTGCAGTTGGCCGCGCGGCTGCGCGCTGCAACGCATGCAACGCTCGAACGCGCGGGCTCGGCTTGCGCCCGTCGGATCGCCAATCTGTCGCACCTGGATCCGGCGGCTGTGCTGGAGCGCGGTTACAGCGTCGTGCGGGACGGCGCGGGCAGGATCGTGCTGCGCGGGGGGAGTCTTGCTGCCGGCGAGCTCCTCGACATCACGTTTTCGGAGGGCGGTGCCCACGCACGCGTCGAGCGATCTCGGTAGAAATCGAGATCGGAGAAGCAGCCGCTTGCAATCAGGCTCGCTTGGACAGAAAATACGCGGGGCGCGGCTGCGGCCCGATCATCGGGGAGAACGACTATGAAGAATCCGCTCGATTCACTTTGGGGAACGGTCATATGCGGTGTGATCCTGACCCTGATCCTGCACAACATCGTCTCGTACGCGCTGGGAGGCTGACATGGACTGGGTACCCGCAATATCTCGCTGGATCCACCTCCTCGCGGGAGTGATGTGGATCGGCTTGCTGTACTACTTCAACTTCGTCAATGTAGCCGCGGCGAAAGCCGCGGCGGCCGACGGCACTGCCGCCGGCATCAGCAAGCACGTCATGCCCCGCGCGCTGTTTTGGTTCCGCTGGGCGGCGGTCGTGACCTGGCTCGCCGGCGCGGCGCTGCTCGGACGGCATTTCCTCGAGGCGTTTCTCTTCCTGAACAAGGCGTATTACCCGATCGGGGTCGGTGCCTGGCTCGGGACATTCATGCTGATAAACGTGTGGTGGCTGATCTGGCCCAACCAGAAGAAGATCCTGGGCATCGTTTCCGCGAGCGACGAGGAAAAGAACAAGGCGCGGCGCGTGGCCTTCCTCGCCTCGCGCACCAATACGATGTTCTCCATCCCGATGCTGTATTTCATGGCGGCGGGGGCGCACAGCGCGCTTTACTTCGGGTAAGAACGAACCCAGCAAAAAAAGCCGGCCGGCATGCGCCAGCCGGCTTTTCGTGCACGATAACTGGCCTGCTAGCGCGCGGCCGGAGCTTTCTCGAGCCCCTGGATGGTCGCGCCGGATTTGATCCCTTTCTTCGCGAACCAGCCTGCGGGCATTTCGAGCGCAAACCTCGCGGGAGCCGTCGCACAATGCGAAGTCTCGGTTTGCGGCTGCATGTCCGAGATGCTGACGATTTTTCCCTTTTCGTCGATAAAAGCTACCGAGAGCGGGATCAGCGTATTCTTCATCCACATGCAGTGAGGTTCGGATTGTGGAAATACGAAAAACATCCCCTCGTTCGGACCGAGATGCTTGCGAAACATGAGACCCTGCGCCCGTGTCTGGAAGGTGTAAGCAACCTCAGCCCGGATGAGGTGAATCCCAGCTGACAGCTCCAAGGTCGGCAACTCCGCGAATGCGACGCTCGCGGTAATCCACGCGGCGGCGCCAAGGAATGCAAGAGTCTTCTCTTTCGCGCTGGACATGGTCGGAGAAAATAAAAAAGGCAGGGAATCGAGCCCTGCCCTGGTCTCGTAGAGAGACAACTATTTCTTCATTTCGTCCTTCTTGGCGTCCTTCTTGGCGGTCTTCTTGGCCTTCTTGTCGCCCTTCTTGTCGCCCTTCTTCATTTCAGACTTCTTGTCGTCCTTCATCGGCTGAGCGCCGGCGTGGGACGCGGCCAGAGCCGCGCCGCTGGAAACGGCGAACACCGTGGCGACCAGGATGGAGATGAGCTTCCTCATGTTTTCCTCTTCGTGAAGTTTAAGGAACAGGTTGCGACCAGTCCTTTGCTTCGGAACCAGTCCCTCCCACTAACGCCCTGCCCTCCCCGAGGTTGACAAGCGTGTCAGCATCGCAGCCCAACTGCAACGCCAGCGCAGGTCGGGAAATCTATTTTTCATTTTCAAAATCAACTAGCTACCGATCTTTGCGCTGGCGAAAGCTCACGCTCGGGGTGCGCGGAGTAGCTCGCGCAATTGGCTATAATACCGCCCGTTCAAGAGCGGAACGCCCCGTTGTCTTCGCGGCTGCAACAGCCGTAAGGTCGCACCGCCGATCCCTCAAAGAGAGACTGCAGGAGCTTCCGTGGGCAAAATCAAAGTCAAGAATCCGCTCGTCGAGATGGACGGTGACGAAATGACACGGATCATCTGGAGGACGATCCGCGAGCAGTTGATTCTTCCCTATCTCGATGTCGAGCTGAAATACTACGATCTCGGGGTCGAGTCGAGAGACAAGACCAACGACCAGATCACGATCGACGCGGCCAACGCCACGCGAAAGTACGGCGTAGCAGTGAAATGCGCGACCATCACCCCGGACGAAGGACGCGTCAAGGAATTCAACCTGAAGCAGATGTGGCGCAGCCCCAACGGTACCATCCGCAATATTCTCGACGGCACGATTTTCCGGGAGCCCATCATCTGCAAGAATGTGCCGCGCATCGTGGCCCACTGGAATAGGCCGGTAGTCATCGCGCGTCACGGATTCGGCGATCAGTATCGAGCCACCGAGGTCAAGTTCGACGGCCCCGGTACGATCAGGCTCAGCTTTCAGCCCGAAGGCGGCGGCACCGTGATCGAGCGTGAGGTGTTCAAGGCACCGGATGCCGGCGTCACCATGGCGATGTTCAACCTCGACGAATCGATCAAGGGCTTTGCGCGCGCCTGCTTCAACTACGCCTTGCAGCGCAAGTACCCCGTCTATTTCTCGAGCAAGAATACGATTCTGAAGGTCTACGACGGCCGGTTCAAGAACCTGTTCCAGGACATCTTCGACGCGGAGTTCAAAAAGCAGTTCGACGCCGCGGGCCTGACCTATGAGCACCGGCTGATCGACGATATGGTGGCCGCAAGCCTCAAGTGGAGCGGCGGCTACCTCTGGGCGTGCAAGAATTACGACGGCGACGTGCAGTCCGACACGGTCGCCCAAGGCTACGGCTCGCTCGGGCTCATGACCTCAGTTTTGATGTCTCCCGACGGGAAGGCGGTCGAGGCCGAGGCGGCACACGGTACCGTGACTCGGCACTACCGGCTGCACCAGCAAGGCAAGCCCACTTCAACCAACCCCATCGCTTCGATTTTCGCTTGGACGCGCGGGCTGATATTTCGCGGGCGCATGGACGGCACGCCCGACGTGGTCAGATTCGCCGAGACCCTGGAAAAGGTCTGCGTCGATGTCGTGGAATCGGGCAAGATGACTAAGGATCTGGCAATCCTGATACGTCCGGACCACCCCTTCCTTTCCACCGACGAATTCATGGGCGCGGTGGAAGCAGAACTCAGAAGGCGCGTGCGCTGACGGAAGCGCGCGTGAACATCGGAAAAAGGCCTCCACGCCGAGGCTCCCGCCCACAAGAAAACAAAGCCGGACCCGAGGAACTCCCGGGGCCGAAAACCAAGAGGGACTTTCGACCGCGGGCGGCTGCGCCGCCCGCGCGAGCCGCTAGCTTGCGGCTTGGATGTTCGAAGCCTGCTTGCCCTTCGGGCCTTGCGTGACTTCGAACTGGACTTTCTGTCCTTCCTTGAGCGTTTTGAATCCGCTCATCTGAATCGCGGAGAA
>VBDE01000243.1 GCA_005883665.1 Betaproteobacteria bacterium | reverse complement strand
GGTGCGGACCTGTTCAAGGGCTATCAAGACAACACCGATTTCGGGCGCCATCTGCACCGCCTGATCGGTGGGCGCTAGTGACCTGCCGCGCTCGAAAATCGTGAAGCATCGCGCCAAGCGGGCCTCGCGCACCCGCGCCCCGCGGCGCAAATCCACCTACGTGCTGGTGCATGGCGCCTGGCACGGCGGCTGGTGCTGGAAGAAGGTGGTGCCGGCCCTGCGGGCGGCCGGACACGAGGTCTACACCCCCACTCTGACCGGCCTCGGCGAGCGCGCGCATCTTGCAAACCCGGCGATCGATCTCGCCACGCACATCGCCGACGTCGTCAATCTCCTCGAAGCCGAAGAGCTGGCCAAGGTCGTTCTGGTCGGGCACAGCTATGGCGGAATGGTCGTCACCGGCGTCGCCGACCGAGCGGCTTCACGACTGCGCCGCGTCGTGTATCTGGACGCTTTCCTGCCCGAAAACGGAAAATGCCTGCTCGACTACCTTCATCCGGATCGCCGCACGCTGATCAATCAAGGCCAAATAGGCGGATTCGTCGATCCGCTGCCGCTGGCGATTTTCGGGGTGACCGAGCCTCGGGACGTCGCCTGGGTCACTCGCCACGAGATGCGACAGTCGTACCGCACCTTCGCCCAGCCCGTGCATTTGACCGGGAACGGCGGCGCGAGCCTGCCGCGCACTTATGTTCACTGCACCAACCCGCCCACCGGCTCGTTCGACCAGTTCGCAGAGCGTCTTCGCGGCGATCCGGCCTGGAGGTTCTACGAACTCGAGACCGGCCACGACTGCATGATCACCGATCCGCAGAGCGTCATCCGGATCCTGCTCGAGAACGCCTGAGGGAGTCGCGCTGACGGGAGGCGCGGCAGTTTCTCAGCGGCTTCCGGCCGCCCGGATCGCGTGCCAGACACGATCCGGCGTATACGGAAAATCCAGGTGATGGATACCGAGCGGCCGCAGCGCATCGATCACCGCGTTCGCGACGGTCGGTACGGCGCCGGTCGTGCCCGCTTCGCCCGCGCCTTTTACGCCGAGCGGATTGCCGGGCGACGGGATCGAACGGTCGTAGAGCCGGATCTCGGGCATGCCGTCGGCACGCGGCATTTCGTAATCCATGAACGTGCCGTTGAGAAGTTGGCCCGAGGCCGGGTCGTAGATCGCATGCTCGCCCATGACCTGCCCGATGCCCTGCGCGATGCCGCCGTGCAACTGGCCGTCGAGCAAGATGTGATTGATGATCCGGCCGCAATCGTCCACCGCGGTGTAGCGCAGGATTTCCACGACGCCCGTCTCGGGGTCGATCTCGACCTCGGCCACGTGTGCGCCACTGGGAAAGGAGCGCGGTAGCGGGATCTCGCCGCCCGAGTCGAGGGCGCTCCCGTATTTCTTCGCGAGGTCCTCCATTCCGATCGAGACGTCGGTGCCTTTCACGCGGTAGCGGCCCTTCGCGAATTCCAGATCGTTCGGCGCGACTTCCAGGTCCTTTGCGGCGAGCGCGGCGCCTTTGCGAACCACCTCGCGCGCCGCCACCAGGAGCGCTCCGCCGTGCGCCATCATCGAGCGCGAGCCGATCGTGCCCTCGCCAACGAGGTGCGGCCCGTCCGGGTCGCTTGCCCGTAGGGTGATCTTTTCCGGATCCATGCCGAGCGCTTCGCCCACGACCTCCGGGTACACCGTCTCGTGGCCCTGTCCGGACGGGCCGGCCAGGACATAGAGAAGCGCATTGCCGGATTCGCCGAACTTGATCATCGCCTCTTCCTTCGGCGCCCCGCCGGCCCCCGCAGGCTCGATAAATACCCCGCAGCCGATCCCGCGCAGCTTTCCGCGCTTCTTCGACTGGGCGCGGCGCGCGTCGAAGGTCTTCCATTCGGCGTGTTTCACCGCTTCGTCCACCAGACCGTGCGGATCGCCGCTGTCGTATACCGAATGGGGGTGCGGCGTCTGATACGGGAATGCCTCCTTCGGGATCAGGTTGCGCCGGCGCAGCTCCAGGCGGTCGATCTTCATCTCGCGGGCGGCCTCCTCGACCAGCCGCTCGGCGAGATAGCAGACGTTGGGCCGGCCGGCGCCGCGGTAAGCGGTGGTGGGCGTCGTGTTGGTTAGGCCGAGCCGGTGGCGGCCGTACATGACCGGGATGCGATAAAGATTGATCGCGTGAAGGCCGGGAGGCAGCGTGTTGATGAGCGGGCCCGGAGTGGAAAGGTAGGCACCCGTATTCACGATCCAGTTGATGCGGATCGCGAGAAAACGCCCTTCCTTGTCGAGCGCGAGCTCGCCGATCAACTTTGCCGCGCGTCCGTGATAGTCGGACACGAAGGTTTCCGAGCGCGACGAGGTCCACTTCACGGGTTTTCCGATCGCCTTCGCCGCCAGCATCGCCACGCAGTACTCTGCATACGCGTCCGAGCGAATGCCGAAGCCTCCGCCCACGTCGTGAGCATGCACCCTGATCTTCTCCGACGGGATGCCGGTGATGCCGCTCGCGCTTCCCCGCATGAGCGAAAGGCCCTGCGAGCTCACATACAGATCGTACCGGTCGGCCGCCGCATCGTACGCGGCGAGACAGGCCTTGGGCTCCATCGGATTGCCGACCATGCGCTTGCTGTCCAGGGTGATGCGCGTGACGTGCGCGGCCCGGGCAAAGGCTGCGTGGGTATTCGCCTCGTCGCCGTACTCGTAGTCGAAGCAGAGATTGCCGGGGATTTCCGGGTAGAGCTGCTCGGCCTCCGGCGCCAGCGCGGCCTCCGCGTCGACCACCGCGGGCAGATCGCGGTACCCGACCTCGATTTTCTCGACGGCATCCTGTGCGGCGAGCGCCGTCTTCGCCACTACGAGCGCGACTTCCTGGCCGACAAAGCGTACGCGTCCGTTGGCGAGCCCGTCGCGGTGCGGAACCTTGATGGTCGCGCCGCCACGGCCCGGGTAGCGCGCGAGCTGCGGCGTGGATTTGAAGCCGGCCTTGGCCGTATCGGCGCCCGTGAACACCGCGACCACGCCCGAGGACGCCAGCGCCGGCGCTGTGTTGACCGAGACGATTTCCGCATGCGCCCGGTCGGAGCGCAGGAACGAGCCGTAGAGCTGGTCGGGAAGATTCCAGTCGGACGTGTACTTGCCCTGCCCCGTGACCAGCCTCAGATCCTCGCGCCGGCCCTTGAAACCCGCACCCATGCCTCTGCCTCCGGAACTGGCTCGAAAATGCACCCAAAGCCGCGGGCAATGACCCGCGACATCGATCTCAGAAATTCAAAACTGGATTGTCAAGCGACTTGGGCCGGCGAACTACGCGCGCCGCTCGGCGCGCACTGCGTCACCCGGTTTCGCCCGGCTGCCTTGGCCTTGTAGAGGGCCACATCGGCGGCACGCAGCAAGGCCTGCCCGGAATCGCCGTGGGAGGGAAAGCTGGCAAGTCCTATCGAGACGGTCAGCTTGAGCGTTCCGTCCCCTGCTGGTATCTGCGCCCGCTCGATGGCCCGGCGCACGGCTTCCGCACGCGTGCGCAATGCCGTTTTTCCCGTTCCGGGAAGGATAATGATGAATTCCTCCCCGCCGGCCCGACAAGCGATATCTTCCTCGCGCACGCAGGATGCCAATTCCTCCGCGATCCCCCTCAGGGCACGGTCGCCGACTTCGTGGCCCAGCGTGTCGTTGACCCGCTTGAAATGATCCACGTCGATCGCCATGACGCCGACCGTTCCTCCGAGACGACGCGCGCGCAGGACTTCGCGGTGCAGGCTTTCCTCGAGCTGGCGGCGATTGTACAAGCCGGTGAGCGGATCGCGCATCGCCTGCAAATTCAAGTCCAGCTGGCACATCACCTGCCGTCCGAGGATGCGCAGTATGTCGAGCTGCTTCGGCTGCAGCTCCCGGGGAACGAAATCGATCACGCACAGCGTCCCCAGCCTGTAATCCTGCGGTGTGATCAGGGGTGCCCCGGCGTAGAAGCGCACGCGCGGCGAATCGACCACCAGG
The DNA here is from genome assembly GCA_005883665.1 of Betaproteobacteria bacterium. Taxonomy (GTDB): domain Bacteria; phylum Pseudomonadota; class Gammaproteobacteria; order Burkholderiales; family SG8-39; genus VBDM01. The sequence goes on along the minus strand of VBDE01000243.1, from coordinate 4,405 downwards.
GGGTGCTTTGCAAACCGCGGATCCTCGGTCGCGTCGGGGACGACGAAGAGGTCGCGCTGGCGAATGGCATGGCCGCAGAAAAAATCCGGGTAAGGTACCTCGCGGAGGTCCATGCCGTGCGCCGATTTGAAGAACAGACGGTTCGTATCCACCAGGCTCACCAGGGATACCGGTGTTTCGCAGATGGTCGACGCGAGGCAAGTCAGGTCGTCGAAGCGGCCTTCGCGCCCGGTTTCGAGCACGCAATAGCTGCGCAAGGCCGAAAGACGTGCGCTCTCCTCCGCGCCGGAAGAAAGACGACGCGGGTGGACCGCGGCGCCTGGGCGTTCGACCGTCATGTGAAAATCTTGTGATCTCCCCGTGGACGTAACTTACTACGAGCGAGGCGGTCAGTAAAGGAGCGCGGCGCTCACGAAATCGGAAGTTTCCTCGTTGAATTTTGCTCGCGAGACGGATCGTTTTTCCGTCGAGTGAATGTTCTTCCTGAAGCCTTACTGATAACTCATTGCACCTTAATGCACTTTCGAAAATGCCTCATCGCGCGCTGCCCCACACCTCGGTCGCCACCTCGACCACTCGCTCCAGTTTGCGCCGCTGCACCTCCTCCGAGATCGGGTTCCCGCGATATGTGCTCGCGAAGCCGCACTGCGGGCTGAGGCACAGATTCTCCAGCGGCACGAATTTCGCCGCTGCTTCGATGCGCCGTTTGAGTGCATCTTTGGATTCGAGCGCCGGCAATTTGGTGCTTACCAGCCCGAGCACGATTCTCTTGCGCGAATGCCTCGGGAAAAAACGCAGCGGCGCGAAGTCGCCCGAGCGTTCATCGTCGTATTCGAGAAAGTACGCATCCACGTCGACCTGGTTGAGGAGCACCTCGGCTACGGGCTCGTAGCCGCCCTCGGCCGCCCACTGGCCCACCGAATTGCCCCGGCACAGATGGATGCAGGCCACCATCCCGGCGGGCCGGCCTGCGATCACCGAATTGATCAGGTTTGCGAAGCGCTCGGGCACTTCATCCGGCTCGTACCCGTCCCGGCGGAAAGCATCGACGAGCTTCGGGTCGCAGAGAAAAGCGAAGTTCGTGTCGTCGAGTTGCACGTAACGGCAACCGGCTTCGCCGAGCTGCCTGAGCTCTTCCTGGTAGACCTTCGCGATGTCGGCGTAGAACTCCTGGAGGTCCGGGTAGGCCTCGTAGCTCACTGCCGCGCGGCCGCCGCGCAGCAGCATGGTGGGCGACGGCATCGTCTGCTTGACGGTGCGCGTCGTGTTCGCTTTCACGAACCTGAAGTTTTCGACCTCGATCGGCTGCGCGTGGCGCAGCTTGCCGACGATCGTGAACGCGCGCGGTGCAAAGCGCTTCCCGGTCACCGTTCGCTTCTCGTCCAGGCCGCTCTCCGCATCCTTGACGTCGAGGCGCCCGGCCGCCCTTGCTCCGGCGAGCTTCTCGATGAAATCGGCGTGAAACGAGCTGCGCCGGTACTCGCCGTCGGTGATCGCGTGGAGCCCCACGGATTCCTGAAACCGGATGACGTCGCGGATGCAGCGGTCCTGCAGCTCGTGGAGCGCCGCCGCACCGACCTGTCCCTGCAGGGCTTTTTCGTGAGCCGCGCGGAGCTCCGGCACGCGCAGCAGGCTCCCGACCTGGTCGGCGCGAGCCCGATTCCCGTTCCGGCCGGCGTGCGGTATGAGGGCGTGTAGGAAATCCAGCTCAAGCCGAGGTCGGTGGCGGCGCTCGCCACGACGATCCAGTTGCGTATCTCCGAGCTCCCCGCCTTCAGCCGGCGAGGATCGAGGCCGGCGAGGAAATCCAGGTCCTTCCTCCGCAATGCCTCGATGATCGCACGGTCCAGATCCTCCTCGACGACGAAATGGCTGAGGCCCCCGGAGGCAAGCAAGCCGACCTTTAGGTCCTCAGGATAGCTCTCGATCAGCTCCTTCAGCGATTTGCCGAGCCGTACGCAGCGTTTCGGCAGCGGGGGGTTGGGCGGATTGTAGGTGTTGAGGAAAATCGGAACGACGGGCAGCATCCGCGTGCCGTTGCCCTTGAGGTACCATCGGTGCACGAAGGAATAGGCATGGCCCTCGTGCTGCTCGCCGGCCAGGCCCGCAACCGCCGCAACGTCGAACTCGCGCTCGATGAGTCCCTCGATGAGCGCGAGCGCAAGAGGCCGGTGGCAGGGATAGTCGATGTCTCCTTCCTCTTCGAAGCGGCGCATAACCGCTTGGCGCTGGAGCGGCCGGCATTGCGGATGGTCTCGCCGTAATAGATGCCGATCGACGGCATGTGCAGGTCCTGGAAAAGCTCGTGCTGATCGTCGCCGACGATGATCAGAACGTCGAGCGCAGCCGAACCGATCGCGGACTTTAGGCGCTGCATCGCGTCCTGCACCTCGTTGAAACGTCCCGTGATCGCCTCGTCGGTGATCAGCTGCGCAATGTGAGAGGGCGCGCCGGCAAGGACGTCTGCATAGGAGCGCGGCTTGCCTTCGCGATCGTAATACTTCATGCGAAGGTCGCTTTGGCGAAATCCTCTCAGCCAGTCCTGCAGCTCGGCAGCAAGCATGACGCTGTGGGAGGAACCGAACGCGGCGGCGACGCGCGCCATGTTCAGTCCACCTTGGCGCCGGACTGCTTCACGACGCGCGTCCATCGCCGCCGTTCCTGGGCCGCCCACGCGCCGAATTCCTCCGGCGGGCCGCTCTGGGGCACGAGGCCGAAGGCCTTCATCTTGCCTTGAGTCTCCGGGCGCTCGATCAGCTCGTTCAGCTTCGAATTGAGCAGCGCGACGATTTCCCTGGAGATTCCCGCGGGAGCGACTATTCCCGTCCCGGAGGTCGATGTCACGGCGGGATAGCCGCTCTCGGCGAGTGTCGGGATGTCGGGCAGATCCGCGTCGCGGCTCGCGCCGGTGATAGCCAAGGCGCGCACCTCGCCGCTCTTGACCCGGGTTCGCACCAGGTCGAAAAGGACGTCGGCTTGTCCCGCGATCACTGCCGTGAGCGCCGGCGCTCCGCCCGCATAAGGGACGTTGAGCGCCTGGATCCCGGTTTCCATCTTGAACAATTCATAGGTAAGGTGCGGCAGCGTCCCGACGCCGGCGGTGGCGAAATTGAGCCTGCCCGGATTGCTTTTCGCCCAGGCGACGAGCTCCTGCACGGACCGGTAGGGAACCTTGGGATTCGCCACCAGCAGCTGCGGCGAATTGGAGACGAAACCGATCGGCGCGAACGCGGTGGCGGGGTCGTAGGGCATGTTCGTTCCCTGCAGAGCGGGATTGACGGCGAGCACGCTGGTATTCGCGTAGAGCAGCGTATAGCCGTTGGGCTCGGAACGCGCGACGAACTCGCCCGCCACCAGCCCGCCTGCGCCCACCCGGTTCTCGACCACGAAGCGCTGGCTGAAGAGCCGTGACAATCCGTCGGCGATCAGCCGGCCCGGAACGTCGGTGGGTCCGCCCGCGGGCGCCGGAACGATGACGAGCGCAGCCCAGAAGAGCATGGAGATCGCCGCGAGCGCTGCGACTAGGGAGCGCCAATTGCTCATGCCGCATATGATAGCCTGTAGCCCCGCCATTCCCGCGAACCAGATTCATGAAAATCCGTTTCGCAGCGCTTGCGCTTGCGGTCATCGCGTCGGCCGCGGCGCCGGCGCAGGACTACCCGGCGCGGCCGGTGCGCCTCGTGGTTCCCTACGCCGCCGGCGGCAATGCCGACATCTTCGGCCGGACTCTCGCCCAGAAGCTAGGCGGCGAGCTGAAGCAGCCGTTCGTCGTCGAGAACCGGGCCGGCGCGAACGGCGGCATCGGCGCGGACTTCGTCGCCAAGTCGGCGCCCGACGGATACACGCTGCTCGTAACCGCAAACGGCCCCATCGTCGTCAACCCGGTGCTCTATGCCAAGGTCCCCTACGATCCGGTCAGGGATTTCGCTCCCGTCGCCCAATGCACCGTGTACCAGTACGTGCTGGTGACGCTGGCTGGCTCGCCCATCAAGAGCATCGCCGATCTGGTCGACGCCGCGCGCGCACGACCCGGGGCCGTCTCCTACGGTTCCACCGGGGTCGGCGGCGGCAACCACCTCGCCGGAGAACTGTTCGCGCTCGCGACGGGCACCCGGCTCACGCATGTGCCTTACAAGGGCAGCGCGCCGGCGCTCGCCGACCTGCTCGGCGGCCAGCTCACTTTCATGTTCGACACGGTCATCACGTCGGTTCCGCAGATCCGCGCCGGAAAGCTGCGCGCCTTCGCAGTGTCGAGCGGCAAGCGCGCCTCGAGTCTCCCCGAAGTACCGACGATGCAGGAGGCGGGCATCGGGAACTTCGACATTTCGCAGTGGCAGGGCGTACTCGCCCCCGTCGGCACGCCCAAGGTCATCGTCGATCGCCTCAACGCCGAGCTCATCAAGGC
>VBDE01000242.1 GCA_005883665.1 Betaproteobacteria bacterium | reverse complement strand
ACGCCACACGCCAGCTGGCAACGGCGCTCGCTGCATGCGAACATAGCGGCCGGAACGACGTGCTGCCCAGACCACGCGCCATCATCGCCGAGGACGAGCCGCTGCTGCGCGAGGAGCTCGCGGAGCTGCTTGGCTCGCTCTGGCCGGAACTCGACGTCGTCGCGCAGACCGGCGACGGCATCGCGACCCTGCGGGAGTTCGAAGCGCATGCACCCGACGTGCTGTTTCTCGACATCCAGATGCCAGGGCTTACCGGCCTCGAGGTGGCGCGGCAGGTTAGCGGCCGCTGCCATATCGTGTTCGTGACGGCGTACGACCAGCACACCCTTGCCGCGTTCGAGCAGGGAGCCGCGGACTACGTGCTCAAGCCCGCCGATGCGGCCCGGCTCGCCACGACCGTAGCGCGCCTCAAGGAGCGCGTCGGCAGGCCCGCGCCGGCGATCGAGGGGCTGCTGCGCGAGCTCGGCGCGCCGCAGCGCGGCTTCCTGCGCTGGATCAACGCGTCGCACGGCCCGGCGGTGCGCGTCATCACCGTGGACGACGTGTGTTATTTCCAGGCCGACAGCAAGTACACCCGGGTGGTCACCGCCGCGGAGGAATCGCTCATCCGCAAGCCCATCAAGGAGCTTTGCGATGAACTGGATCCTTCCTCCTTCTGGCAGATCCATCGTTCGACCATCGTCAACGTCCACGCGATCGCCGGCGTGGTGCGCGACCTGCGCGGCCACACCCAGGTGCGCCTGAAGCGCCGGGACGAGCTGCTGGCCGTCAGTGACGCCTATGCCCATCGCTTCCGCCAGATGTAGCCGGACTCCGGCGCTCATCGACGGGCTCTCGTGGAGCGCGCTGGCATTGGTATTGGCGTTTTGCGCCCTGACTTCGCTGGAATCGATGCTCTCCCCTCATACGGGCGTGTTCGGCAGCGGCCGCGACATGGTGCTGGTCTGGCTGGTGCGCATCCCGATATTCATGGTGATGGGCGTCACGGTGCTGATTACCGCGCTCGTGGTACTGAACGCGGCAGGGCGCGCAGGCAGGTTGAACCCGGTCCTCGCTGTCGCTGCGGCGGTGGCCGGCTGCCTGGTCGCCTCTGTCACTCGTTATGCGATCGGGGCGACGCCTGCCGCGGACGGACCGGCGTTCATCGTCAGCTCGTTCATCAGCTGGTTCGTTCCCGCTGCGGCGCTGGTCGCGGGCTACGTCTTCTACCTGCACACCCGCGCAGTGCGCGAGCAGGTCAACGCCGCCGAGCTGCAGCGCGCGGCGCTCGAGAAGCAGCAGCTCGAGACGCGGCTGTGCCTCCTGCAGGCGCAGATCGAGCCGCATTTCCTTTTCAATACCCTCTCCAATGTACGGCGCCTCTGCCAAAGCGACACCGGCGCGGGGCGCACCATGCTCGCGCAGCTCGCCCGGTATCTGCGCGCGGCGCTGCCGAGGATGCGCGACAACGACGCTTCCCTCGCCGACGAGATCGAGCTCGTTTCGGCTTTCCTGGGCGTGCAGAAGATCCGCATGGGCGCGCGGCTGGAGAGCTCGATCGACGTGCCGGCGTCGCTGCTCGAGGCCCGCGTTCCGTCGATGATGCTGGCGACCCTCGTCGAGAACGCGATCAAGCATGGCATCGGGCCGCTCGCCGAGGGCGGCGCGATCCGCCTCGCGGCCGCCCGCGAAGGCGAAACCCTCGTGCTCTCGGTCGCAGATACCGGGCACGGATTCGCCGCGCTTTCCGGCTCCGGCGTCGGGCTGGCCAACATACGGGCGCGGCTCGGCGCGCAATACGGGGAGCGGGCAACGCTGCGGCTCGAGGCCAACTCGCCGCGCGGCGTCGTCGCCACCATCAAGCTACCGTGGACCGAAGGCGAGGGGCGACCATGAGCAGCGTGCTTCCCGCACCGAGCGCCATTCCGAACGGCTCGGCGAGCCGCGGATGGTTCAGCGGCTTCGGCAAGCGCCACCTGTGCATCGTTCTGACGTTCTGCGCCGTGGTTCCTCTCAGCGGCGCGCTGTTCAAGCTCGCCCTGGATCCCGCATCGCATCACGGCGCCGTGGTCGGCGACGTCATCGCGTGCTTTGTAATCGGCCTGGCGGCGATGCTCAGCGCCATCGCCGCAGAGAACCGGCTCGCCGGCATCCTCGGCGCGGCGCCGCGGATGGCGATCGCGGTGCTCGTAGCGGCCGCCGCGGGGACTGTGCTGTTGGAAGCGGTGATTCAACTCCTGATCCGCCCGCTCGGCCTGCCGATCGAAGAGGCAGAAATGGCGATGTATTCCGGCGATCTTCATCGCGTCGCCTATCGTTTTTCCGGCGCCGCCACATGGGCGCTGATGCTGATCGCGCTGTACGCGATGTTCGAAGCCAGGCGGCGCGCCACGGAGGAGCTGCATACGGTGCGCGTTGCTGCGCTGGCCGCCGAGCGCGCCGTCCTCGAGGGTGACCTGCGGGCGATGCAGGCAAGGGTCGACCCGGACCTCCTGTTCGACACGCTGCTCGCGGTGGACCGCGCCTATGCGAGGAGCATCCGTTCCGGAGAGGAGGCGCTCGACTCCCTGATCGGTTTCCTGCGCGCGGCGCTGCCCGCCGAAGCCGCCGCGGCGTCCACCGTGGCGAGAGAGCTCGAGCACGTGCGCGCCTACCTGGCGGTGAGGGAGCTGCTCTCGCCGCCGGGACCGGACGTGGAGATGAAGGCGGAGCCGGATGCGCGGGAAGCTCCGATGCCGGCGATGCTGATGCTGCCGCTGGTGCGCTGGGCGCTCGATGGGCGGCCGGCGCTCCGCCTGCAGCTGACGGTGCGGCGGCGCGAGGGTACGCTCGGCATTTCAGTGGAGAGCGACCTGGCCGAAGCGCGGCCCTCCCCCGAAGGCGACCTCGCCGGCGTGCGAAAGCGGCTGATGCATCTCTACCGCGAACGGGCACGTCTGGACGTGAGCATCGGCGCAGGCAAGAGGCGAGCACTCATGGAGATTCCGCTCCAGCCGCTCTAAGCGGATCATGGAAGAGGGCCGGAGATTTGCCGGCGCATTCGTCGAGAGCGGCCTCTCAGCCGCAAAGCGCCTCGTTCGTGGAGGCACCCAGGCCTCTTACCGAAGACCTCTCCTGCGCTCTTCCTAACGCGGCGGCGGGCCAATCGAGTCGAAGGCGGGGCAAGAACCCCCGAAGGATCCCATGGTCGAGGGGTTGGGGTTGTGGAGTTGGATGTTGCCGCCTCCGGGGCCCGAGCCGCCCAATGTGTGATCCGAATCGCCTTCGGTCGTATAGACGATGCTGCCGGACTGCGTCAGCCGGATGATGAACTCATCGTCGACGCCCGGTTCGCCCGTGTCTCTGGCTAACACGAACCAATCGACATCACCGTACAGGTTCGTCCTGGCCGTGCCGCAAATGCGGCGGGCACCGAACGGCTTGCCGCGGGAGTCGGTACTCGAGTCCACCTCCAGGTACGCCGTGATGCTGGTCCAGTGAACGTTCAGGCCCGTGCCATGGTCGATGTACTCCAGATGCCCCCAGGTCGGCGAGCCGTGCTTGCATCCGCCTCCGACGCCGAAGTTTGCCTTGGCGCCGCTATCGCGGATGATGAAGCCGCCGCCAGTCAGGAAGTCGCACTCCCAAGCACTCGCGGAGCCGCTGGCGAGCACGAGCGCGAGCGCCGCGATTCCAAACGCATAACGTGTCCAAATTCTACGCATCGTTATTCCTCCGTTCGCATTGCGATGATTCGGTGATTGCTCAGAAAGGCCTCAGCCCTCAGTAGCTCGCCTGGACCGCCTTCGCGCTTCCGCCGCTGAAGCCGGCCGTCGCAGATGCGACTGCCACGTCCGCAACGCCGGAGACGAGCGCGTGAAGCGCATTCACCACCAGGGTGCCGTCCGGCAAGGATTGCTGCTCGTTGAGCACCACCAAACCTCCGGGGATACCGATCGTCTGGTTCGGGTCTCCGGTCACCGGGATTGGCACCCCGTTGATCGAGAGGCCGTCGATATTCGAGGTCCCGACGGCGCTGCCCACGACTGCCGTGGCCCGTGACATCACGAAGTCGGCACCGATGCTGGTTCCGGCGACATTCAGAGCGAGGGCAGCGAGCGAGGCTTCGGAGTCGATTTGATTCGGATACCCGATCGTCACTGCGTGGAGGACCTCCCCCGTGAGCAGGGAAGGGATGCCTGCTGTCAAACCCGATGCCTGCAGCACGTCGCTCGTCCCCGCTGCGAGCGTTCCGGTGCCACCCAGCACCGTCGTCGCACCGAGAACGGTGCCTGGCGTGGGAACGGTGAGCTGCGCGCTGCCGACCGCAGGCCACATCAACAAGCCGCCCAGGACCCCCACGACGGCTGCGGCCAAACCCAAACGGGACGAATTTCTGTTGCGCATAGTAACCTCCTTGTTTTCAGTTTCGGGCTGTCTGGAACCTGTGCAACAGATTATTCGCGCCTTTAATTACGGAGCTAAACCGTGAACTAAGATCTTCGGCGTGCTACCGGTCATGATGGCTGGAGCCTCACGACAAATTTGGTTGCGCGGGAGGCGCCGATGCCGGCGATGCTGATGCTGCCGCTGGTGCGCTGGGCGCTCGATGGGAGGCCGGCGGTCCGCCTGCAGCTGATGGTGCGGCGGAGCGAGGGCGCGCTCGGCATTTCAGCGGAGAGACGCGGGCAAGAGGCGAGCACTCATGGAGATCCCGCTCCAGCCACTCTAACCCAGGCTTGTGCGCCCGGATCGTATTCGGTACGTCAGGGGCGTTTGCGGCGCTCGATGCCCCTGCGCCGCTCCGGGCCGTCGAAGTGCCGATTCCCACCTTGCCGCCGATCGCGATCGCTGCGCCCGATCTGTCTTGTCTCCGGACCGGGCGCTACGCTCGCCGCAGCAAACGATTCGGGCTCGGCGGGGGATTCCGCGCCGTTCGCCTCGTCCCAGCGAGCGACGAATCCAAATGCCAGCCACAGCGCCGCCGCATCGAGCGCCAGCAAAAACAGCTCCAGGAACAGGAACGGCAGAAAGATGCCGCGCTGGACGCTGCCGCTGAGGGCGAATCTGAAGCCCTCGAACGCGCGGTCGGGCTGAGTTTCGAACGGCGGGAACACGAGGATCAGCAGCAGATTGGCGATGACCAGCCACTGCAGCACGCTCTGCCAACGAACTCTGGGGCGGGAGGGCTCTTGCGGCGCGCTTTGCAGGAGGAGCCAGGCGAGCACCGCGTTGACGAGCACGGAGAAGATTTCCAGATACAGCAGGCCGCTGTTGAGGGTGGCGTTTGCCGGCGCGTCGAATCCGGGGTAGAAGGCATCGAAGCTCGCCGGGCCCGCGCGCAGCAGTGACTGGCCGTTGAACGGCGGGAAAAGGAGCATCAGCGCCAGATTGGCCAGCGCGGCGATCAGCACCGTCAACTGGAATTTATTCACGCTTGTCCAAAGGCAATTCGTGTGCTACTCGCACGGCAATACGGCCAGCCTACGCCTACTATGTCGAGCGCGGCGAATTCAATTTGCGGTAAGCCTGCACAATCCTTTTGTGACGCTCGTACTTATCTGCCATTTTGCGCAGCACTAATCGGAACCACCAAAATTGCT
>VBDE01000127.1 GCA_005883665.1 Betaproteobacteria bacterium | reverse complement strand
CTGGCGGCCCGGCGCGGGTTCGCTCGCGATGATCGGTGCCGTTCTCGCCATCAAACCCTATTGCGCGGTGTTGACGTCGAGCCTGTCCGGTCAGATCGCTTACGTCGTGCTCGTCTCCGCCGGCGGGGCGCTCGTGTACGCCGCGACCATCCTCTTGCTTTGGTGGTGGCGGCGAGGTGATCCTGACAGCGCGGAAGCCTGGCTACTCGAACGTGCCGCAAAGCTGGCAGGCGTCGTCCGCAAGCGCAGTGGAACTCGCTTTCGCTAGAACCGCGATCGCCCGCCGTTCCGATCCTTGACATCTGCGATTCGATCTACAGGATCATGAAACTTCAGCACGAGTGTATCGAAGATGCGCTTGGGGCTCTCGCCGAAGACCGGCCGGCCGCGCCCGCATTGCAGGCATCGGGCCGCAAACCGCTGACCTACGCGGACCTCGCTGCCCAGATCCACCGCGTTCGAAAATGCCTCGGCGGCCTGGACATCGGGCGGGGGGATATCGTCGCAGGAGTTATTCCGTCGCGGCCGGAAATGGCCGTCGCGTGTGCCACCCTTCCTGCGTCATCGACGTTCGCCCATCCCTCACTCCCGACGACTATTCGCAATTGGTCGTTCGCATGGGCGCGAAGGCAATCCTGGCACCGAAAGGGGAGGAGCATCCGGTTCGCGCGGCAGCGCGGCGGCACGGGGTTGCGGAAATCGACGTTGCGGTGGAGCCCGATGCACCCGCCGGTCTGTTCACCCTCGATCTCGGCCGGGCCGGGGACTCGCTTCGCAACCCGACGCCAGCGCGTCCGCAGCTCGCATACGTCTTGGTGTCCTCGGGTACGACGGGTCGGCCGAAGCTCATTCCCTCACAACACCGCCAAACGCTTCGCTACGCGAGCGTTGTCGGCAAGTGGCTCGAGTATTCGCCGCGCGACGTGGGCTGTCATCTCATGCCCATGCATCTTGGCAACGGCTTGCGCAGCGGATGGTTGAATCCGCTTCTAAACGGAGTATCGACCGTCTGCCTTCCTGAAGTCGACGTCGACGCATTCTTCGCCGCTCTGGAGCAATACCGGCCGACGTGTTTGAACGCCGGGTTCGCCCTGCTGAGGGCGATCCTGCGCCGCGTGCCCGATTACCGACCCGCAGTCGCACAAAGCCGCCTCCGGTTTCTGCGCGCCGGGTTGGGACGACTCGATTCCGACGAGATCGAACGCCTCGAACAGGGTTTTAGCGCACCCTTGCTCGGCGCGCTTTCGTCCACCGAAACCGCTTCGATCGCCCATGACCCGCTTCCGCCGCGTCCGCGCAAACGCGGCACGGCGGGGCTCCCCCTGGGGAACGAGGTTGCGATCATGGACAGCTCCGGCGCGATCGCCGGGGCTCGCGCGGAAGGCGAGATCGTGGTCCGTGGCCCGCTCGTCTTTGGCGGCTATCTCGACGATCCACAACTCACGGGAGAGTCGTTCGTGGGCGATTGGTTCCGCACCGGCGACCTGGGACACATCGACGAGGACGGATATATCCATCTTTCTGGGCGCATCAAAGAGATCATCAACCGCGGCGGGGAAAAGATCTCTCCGGTCGAGATCGACCTCGCGATTCGGTCTTTGCCGGGCGTGAACGAGGCCGCTGCGTTCGGCATCCCTCACCCAACTCTCGGGGAGGAGATCGTCGCCGCAGTAGTTCGACAACCGGATGTGACGCTCCAGGAGGCGCAGGTTATCCAGCACGTCGGCCGGCGTCTCGAGCTACGGAAGGTGCCGCGACGCATTTACTTCGTCGAGCGTCTGCCACGCACCGACAACGGCAAACTTCGCCGTCATGCACTTCCGCAACTGCTGGGCTTGACCCAAGAGGCCGCCGCTCAAGGCGCTCCCTCGCCGGCCGCGGAAGTGATCCGGTGTCTGTCGTCGCTCGAAGGGGCGCTCGCCGGACTTTGGGCCACGTTGCTCAAGATCGAGCACGTCAACCCAGACGACAACTTCTTTCTCCTTGGCGGGGATTCGTTGCGCGGCGTCCAACTCATCGCGCAGGTCAAGGCCTTGTTCGGTGTCGAACTCGCTATCCAGTCGCTGTTCGAGGAAGGGGCCACCGTTGTCGGCATGGCGCGCTCTATCGAGGCGATTCGCAACGTGGAAACTAAAGCGCCTATCGGCGCCCGTAGCGCGGCGGGGCAAGCCGTCGATGCGGCAATTCCTCGACGGCAAAGTCGCGAACCATCGATCCTCTCACACACGCAACGACGCGCATGGTTTCTCGCTCGGCTCGATCCAAGCAACCCCGCCTACAACGAGCGCCGCGCACATCGACTGACCGGGACCATTGACGTCGATGCGCTGCGCGGGAGCTTGCAAGCTGTACTGCGTCGTCACGAGATCCTGCGAACCACCTACGTCCTGGTCGATGACGAGCCGCGGCAGGTCGTGCGTGAGCACGCGACGCTGGATCTCCGGCGCTTCGATCTCTCCTCTATGGCGGCGTTGAAGCAAGACGATGCCTTGGCCGACATCCTGACCATCGAGGCACAACAGCCCTTCGACCTCGAAACCGGTCCGCTCGTGCGCTTCAGTCTTATCCGTCTTGGGGACGACGATCACGTGTTGATGCGAGTGTGGCATCACATCGTCTCGGATGGCTGGTCGGCGGGGTTATTCGAGCGTGAGCTCTCGATTCTGTACAACGCGTCGGTAGCGGGCCGTGCGGCGGAGTTGCCGGCACTTGCGCTGCAGTACGCAGACTATGCGGTTTGGCAGCGCCAGTGGCTCGCGGGCGAAGTGCTGGACAAGCAGCTTGGCTACTGGAAGGGGAAGCTCGCCAACCTCTCGACCTTGGAGCTGCCTACCGACCGCACCCGCCCGGCGGTGCAAAGCAACCGTGGGGCACGCCTGGAGAGCGTACTCCCGCAGTCACTTGCGGAAGCGGTCAAGGCGCTCGGACACGTCGCAGGCACCACGCCGTTCATGACGCTACTGGCGGCATTCCAGGTGCTGTTGCATCGCTACAGCGGCGTCGAGGATATTGTGGTGGGCACGCCGATCGCCGGGCGCAGGCGCGCCGAGCTCGAGGGGCTGATCGGATTTTTCGCCAACACGCTGGTGCTGCGCGTGAGCCTGGCGGACGCGCCGACGTTTCGCGAGCTGCTCGCGCGAGTGCGCGAAAGCGCCCTCGCCGCCTACACGCACCAGGACGTGCCCTTCGAGAAGCTGGTCGGGGAGCTGGCCCCGAGCCGCGATTTGAGGCGCAATCCGCTGTTCCAGGTCTGCTTTGCACTGCAGAACACGCCCGACACGGTGCTCGCGCTGGAGGGTCTGCAGGCCAGCCGCCTGGCGCTGCCGACCCGCCACGCCAAGTTCGATCTCACCTTGACGTTAAGCAAGCGCGCGTCGGGGCTGCAGGCAAGCTGGGAGTACTGCACCGATCTTTTCGAGCGTGCGACGATCGAGCGCATGGCAGGCCATTTTCAGCGGTTGCTCGAATCAATCGTGGCCGATCCGGGACAGCGCATCGGGCAGTTCGCGCTACTCGACGCGGCCGATCGCCACCGGCTGCTGGTGGAGTGGAACAACACCGCGGCAGATTACCCCAGAGAGGCCTGCCTCCACACGCTGTTCGAAGCCCGGGTAGCCAAGGCGCCGCAGGCGGTGGCGGTGGCCCACAAGGGCAACACGCTTACCTACGCCGAGCTCAACGCACACGCCAACCGGCTCGCCCATCGTCTGCGCGCCCACGGAGTCGGGCCGCAGGCGCTGGTGGGCATTTGCATGGAGCGCAGCCTCGATCTCATAGTGGGCTTGCTCGGGATCCTGAAGGCGGGCGGCGCTTACGTGCCGCTCGATCCTTATGTGCCTCGCGAGCGGCTAGCCATGATGCTTGACGACGCGCACGTCGCCGTGGTGCTCACGCACGCGCATCTACGGCCGCAGCTCCCCGCCGGCCCGATCCTGATCTGTCTCGACACCGACTGGTTTGAGATCACCGCCGAACCCGATTACGAACCGGCATCCGTCACCACCCCCGACGACCTGATCTATGTCATCTACACGTCCGGCTCGAGCGGCGTGCCCAAGGGGGTTTTGGTCTCGCATCGATCGTTGGTGAACTACACGCAGTGTTTCAACGCCGAGTTGCAGATCGGTCCACGCGATCGGGTCCTTCAGTTTGCTTCGGTCGCATTCGATGTTAGCGCGGAAGAAATCTTCGGTGCCTTGACGGCCGGCGCGACGCTCGTGTTACGCGACCAACAGATGCCGCGCTCGGGATCGGCGTTTCTTCAGGCGTGTGAAAGGTTGGGAATCACCGTGCTGGACCTTCCGACCGCCTTCTGGCACGAACTCGTCAACGGTTTCACACCGCGCACGCTTAAGCTGCCACAATCGGTCCGCGCGGTGATCATCGGAGGAGAAAGAGCGCTGCCGGAACTCACCCGTCGATGGCTGCGTGAAGTCGGTCCGACTGTGCGCACGGTCAACATGTACGGACCGACCGAGGCAACCATTGCAGCGACCTGCCACGACTTGACCAACGCCACCGGCGACTGGACAGAGGTGCCGATCGGTCGACCGATGGCGAATGTCCAGATCTACATTCTAGATGCGTACCTGCAGCCGGTGCCGGTGGGCGTACCCGGTGAGTTGCACGTCGGCGGCGTGGGGGTGGCCAAGGGCTATCTGAATCGACCCGACCTGACCGCCCAGAAATTTATTCCGCACCCATTCAGCGAGGACCCGCAGGCGCGCCTCTACAAAACCGGCGACTGGGCACGCTACCTGCCCGACGGCAATATCCAGTTCCTGGGACGGGTGGACGCGCAGGTGAAGCTGCGCGGGTTCCGCATCGAGCCGGCAGAAATCACCTCCGCGCTGGATAGCCACCCGGCTGTGCGGGCGTCCCATGTCATGGCGTGGCGGCAGGCTTCGGGCGATGTCGCCCTCGGTGCTTACGTCGTTCCGCGACACGCCGATCGGGATCCGCCGACCGCCACAGAGCTACGACGCTTCCTTTCCTCGCGCCTGCCGACCTACATGGTTCCGGTTTGGTTCGTCGCGGTGGAATCGATTCCGCTGACGTCGAACGGCAAGGTGGATTTGCACGCCCTGCCTGATCCTTCTGTCCATGGCGTGCGCGAATCCGGCGAATATGTCGCGCCTAGGGACGAGACCGAGCGGGTCATGTGCCGCCTGTGGGCCGAGGTACTCGGCATCGGGCGCGTTGGGCTCGATGACAATTTCTTCGAGATCGGCGGACACTCGCTGCTCGCGGCCCGGCTATTTGCCCGACTCGACAAGGAGTTCGGCCGGTCGCTTCCGCTCGGAGTGCTGTTCGCCGCACCGACCTTCCG
>VBDE01000126.1 GCA_005883665.1 Betaproteobacteria bacterium | reverse complement strand
GCAGGTAAAGTTGCAATCCAGGGGTCCCCCGCCATGAGCCTCGTCTCCGTGATCGTCCCGACCTACAACCGCAGGGAAACGATCCAGGCCGCGATCGCAAGCGTGCAGCGGCAGACTTTCGAGGATTGGGAGCTGATCGTGGTGGACGATGGTTCCACCGACGACACGGCGGCGCTGATCGAAGGCTCGGATCCCCGTCTCGTTCTGATCCGCCAGAAGAACCAGGGCGTGAACGCGGCGCGGAACACCGGCATGCTCCGAGCGCGCGGCCAGTACATCGCATTCCTCGACTCCGACGACGAATGGCTGCCGCACCATCTGGAGCTCAGCGTCGCGTTTTTCCGGGCCTTTCCCGGGGAAGATTTTCTCTCCGGGGAATTCTGTGAGGACGGGGGCTCCGGTGGGCTCGTCTACTTCCTCCGCAGCGCACTGACCGAGTGGTACCCGCCGCTCGCGGAGCGGGCGGGTTCCTCGCTGCTGAGGCTGCCCCCGGGCGAGAGCGACCCTTACCTCAGGGTGTTCGCAAGCGTAGAGCCGATCGGAGAGTGGGGAGGGGACATCGTTGCCCGCACTCCTTATCGCGACGCGCGTCTGTACCGGGGACGCGTTTTCGAGCACATGCGCTTCGGCTTCCTCTTCGCCTTGCAGCCTACCGTGGTGACGCGCCGCGCCCGGGAAGCGGTGGGCCTGTTCGATCCGCGCTACCGGATCGGCGCCGACTACAGCTACCTGGCCAATCTCTGCCGCCGGTTCAAGGCGAATTTCTTGCCGCTACCCATGGCGATCAAACACGAGTACGCCCGCGACGGCACGAAGCTGAACGAGGGACACCTCTCGACCGGCCCGACGCGGTTCGAATTCGAGCGGGATCTGCTGCACCAGTTCGAGGAACTGTTCGGAGGAGAGCGAGGCGAGGACCCCGAACTCATCGCCCTTCGCCGGGCGAGGCAGCTCGTCGTCGGCCGGGCCGCCCTCGGGCAAGGAAACCGCGAGGAGGCCCTGCGCTACTTCGGAGAGGCGAGGCGCGGCCAAGGCGCGTCGCCGGCGGCCGCCCTCTGGTGGCTCGTCCGGATCACCCCCACTGCGGCCGTCGCGTACAGGATATACACCGGGCTGCGGCGCGCGAAGGTGCTCGGATGGGAGCTACTCACGAAACGCGCCGCCTGGGGCCGAATCGCCCGCAAGGCTTGGGGCGCCACCGCGACAAGCTTACGCTCAAGACGAAAGCATGTCCAAAGTGCTGTAGAAAACCGAGTGCCGCTTAAGCGCTAACGATGCTGCGCGAGGTTCCTGTTTGCTGCTGTCGTCTCCGAACCCGTTTTCTGACCCATTCCCGCGCGGGCTTTTCGATCCGATGGTAAGTGAAATAGGACACGGCGATGATTATCACCAAGTAGGCCGCGTAGGCCATATCGCCATGCCATAGCTGGGTTCCCAAAAACGCAACATCTCCCCCATCGATCTGCCGGTGCGTAAAAGGGTCGATATGCCATCGTTTCTCCACCTGAATGGCGGCATCGAAAATTCTTTTCGCAACGAAGACGTGCGTCATGTAGATGGAATACGAGAGGGTCCCCAGGAAAACCGGCGGTCGCAGTCTGAGGATCGCGCTCGCGGTTCCTGCTTCAAACGCGAAGACGAGCACGACGAGCGCGAATACATAGGGGGCCGCAATCGACAGGAGGGTGGTGCCGGCTACGCTTACGAACACGACAGCGAGCCCGAGCGCACCCCACTCGACCATGCTTCCGGAGAGCCATTTCCTGAGCTCGCCATTCCATTTTCTATAGACGTTCCACGAAATCGCCCCGGCGGCGAATCCGTAGATGCACCGGATAATCCCCCAGTCGTAAACGGTGCCCATGTTGCGCTCGCTCAACATCGCGATCAATACCGGGCCTCCAATCATCGCGAAAGGCAAGGCGACCCAGGCGTGCTTGCGAAGTCCGACCAGACACGCAGCGAAGACGACATACGTGTAAAACTCCGTACTGATGCTCCAGCTCGCCACGTTCCAGGTCAAGAAATCGTACAGATGGAGGCTTTGGATGAGCAGCAGATTGGCGAGAATCGTATCCGGCGCTTCTTGGGGGATGCTGAAGAGTGCCATCGACGAGAGCCCCGGGACAAGGATCCTCCGGAGAACCTTCAGTAGTTCCCATGAAATGAAAAGGACCAACATTGCAAAATGGAGGGGGTACAGCCTTCCCAACCGCAGGAAAAGAAACCGTCCCACGCCGAAGCCGTCGAGCAGTCTTTGCTGGTAGTTCGCGGCGATGACAAAGCCGCTCAGGACGAAAAAGAAATCGACGAAAAGCCAGGAGTTGCGCAGGAACGGCACATCGTACAGGTGGCTGTAGGCGTCCAGATGGAATAGGGCCACCAGGCACGCGGCGATCCCGCGCCAACTGTCCAGTACCAGGAATCGTGCCATTTTCAAGCGCTAACGATGCTGCGCGAGGTCCCTGTCTGCTGCCGTCCTCTCCCAACCCGATTCCTGACCCAGTCCCGCGCCGGTTTTTCGATCCATCGGTAAGTGAAATAGGACACGGCAACGATCATCGCCAGGTAAACCAGGTAGGCTATGTCGCCATGCCATAGCCGGGTTCCCAAGAAGTAGAAATCGTGCCCGTTGATCTCGCGGTGCGTAAAAGGGTCAACGTGCCACAACTTGGCGAGCGCGCTGCCGGCGTTGAACAGCCTTTCCCCGATGAAGACGTGCGTCATGTAGATTGAATACGATAGGGTCCCCAGGAAAACCAGCGGTCGCAGTCCCAGGAACGCGCTAGCGGTTCCCGCTTCAAACGCGAAGACAAACACCACCAGTCCGAATACGTAGGGAGCCGCCACGGAAAGGAGAGTATTGCCGGACACCCTTACGAACGCGAACATGAATCCGATCGAGCACCATTCGGCAGTGTTTCCAGACAGCCACTTCCTGAGTACGCCATTCCATCGTCGATAGACGCTCCAACACAATACCCCGGCGGCAAATCCGTAGATGCACCGGATGATGCCCCAGTCGCTATCGGTATGCATGTTTTGCTTGCTCAAGGTCACGATCAATACCGGGCCTCCGAGCATGGCGAGAAGCAAAGCGATCCAAGCATGCTTGCGAAGGCCGATCAGGCACACAGCGAAGACGACGTAGGTGTAGAACTCCGTGCTGATGCTCCAGCTCGGCACATTCCAGGTCAAGAAATCGTAGAGATGGAGGCTTTGGATGAGCAGCAGATTGGCGAGAATCGTATCCGGCGCTTCCTGGGGGGTGCTGAACGGCGCTCTCGGATTGAGCGACGCGAGCGCCGGGACGAGAGTCTTCCCCAGGACTTTCAGGAGCTCACAACCCACGAAAAGCGCCAGCATTGCGAAATGGAGCGGATACAACCTGCCCAGCCGCAGCAGAAGAAACCGTCCCATGCCAAAGCCGTCGAGCAACCGTTGCTGGTAGTTCGCCGCGATGACAAAGCCGCTCAGGACGAAAAAGAAATCGACGAAAAGCCAGGAGTTGCGCAGGAACGGCACATCGTACAGATGGCTGTAGACGTCCAGATGGAATAGGGCCACCAGGCATGCGGCGATGCCACGCCAACTATCCAGTACCAGGAATCGTCCCATGTTCGCTCCGAACGCTTGGCTCCTCTTGGCCAGACGCCTCACCCACGACGCACAAACAATTCGGCTCCGATCTTCCTAACCGCAGGAGTTCTGAACGGGATACAGTGTCCGAACCACTTCGCGTATCCAGCGTAGCCAATCTTTCGTCTACCCAGAAAGTCGGCCACGCCGATGCTGGCAAAATTGCTTATTTCCATGTACCTCACCTCGAAACCGTGGCCACGCGCCAAGAGATAGGCGTCGGCAAAACCCGTGATCGCAACGTGGATCCGCTTACGGCGATAGCACCGCAGAAGCTTCATGTTTCGACGCTCTGCGGCGTGCGCGAAGCCTCGACGCCGCGCCAGAGCGCATCGTAGGCAGCAAGCAGCTTGGGCGCTTCGTGGCGCCATTCGAGCTCGTTCTCCACGCGCCTGCGCCCGAATTCTCCCATCTCCGCGCGCCGTACAGGGTCGTCCAGAAGCTCGACGATCTTCGCAGCAAGATCCAAGGTGTCGTTCTTTTTTGCGTAAAGAGACGCACGCTGGGCCGAGTAACGCCCCTCCGCGAGATCGAACTGCACGATCGGCTTGCCGAGCGCCATGTACTCCATGATCTTGTTCATGGTCGACTTGTCGTTCAACTCGTTGCCAACGTCCGAGTTGACACATACGTCGGCAGTGTTGAGCATGGCCAGCATCTCTCCATCCGGCACGCGGCCCGCGAAAGTCACGTTGTCCGCGATGCCCAGGTCTCGGGCGAGCGCCGTCATCTCGCCCGAGATCGAGCGTGATATGGCGCGCAGCCTTCAACAAATAGTCGATGCCCTCCTGCTTTCCCATCACGCCCACGTAGCCGACGAGGTAGCGGCAGCCGCGCTTGAGCCGCGTGTCGGGCGGCAGGATTTTCAGGCGCTCGAGACTCGGTCCGCTGCGTACGACGAACACCCGCTCCGGAGGCATGCAGCCGCGCTCGATCGCGATGCGCCGGTATGACTCGTTGGTGGCGATCGATATGTCGGCGGTGCGGAAGGTCCAATACTCGAGCTTCAGCAACAAGCTATGGAAAAAGCCACGCCGGCCGAACTTCGCTTCGAAGAGCTCGGGGTTGAGATCGTGGTGATCGAAAACGAATTTCCTTCCGATGAGCTTGAAGAATCCGCCGATCAGGAAGAACAGATCGGGCGGGTTGCAGGCGTGAATGACGTCGACGCCGCGTGTAAGCAGCACCCGCCAGGCGAGCAGGAATGTCCAGGCGAGCGCGAGCGCGTACTCCACCGCATAGCCCGCGGCGCCCGATGCTTCGACGGGCAGCTTGTAGCGGTAGATGT
>VBDE01000125.1 GCA_005883665.1 Betaproteobacteria bacterium | reverse complement strand
TTCAGCTCGCGCGAGATCTGCACCTCGCCGCCGTGACCCTCGACCTTGGGCAGGCGCGAAATCGCCTGCTTGAGCGACTCGCGCAGCCGCGGCACGTTCACGCCCGCGCGGGAAAGCAGCGACGCGCTCGCTCCGTCCTCCTGCTCGAGCAAGGCGGCGAGGAGGTGCACCGGTTCGATGAACTGGTGGTCCTGCCCGACGGCGACGCTTTGCGCGTCGCCCAGCGCCTGCTGGAACTTGGTGGTGAGCTTGTCTATACGCATTTGCTGCGGTTCCGAAAACCTGAAGCTGCGATGCAAGTGGGGGAATTGCGCTGGCTTTCAAGCCCTGAAGATGCGTCCTCGCGATCTTACTTCGGTGCCCGGCGAACCTGAAGCACTGCTTCAGCCCCCATGCTTGTTGCCGCTATGCAGTAAAATCAATACCATATCAAATATACAGCATAGATCAATGATTTTGAAACAATACTTGACTATAGTCTGGTTTGCCACAATATCCGTTTAGGTGCACTGCACCATCATCGATTAGAAAGGCAACCAATGTATCCCAAGAACCGCATACCCATGTACGAAGGTGACGGTTTCATCCACCCCGGCCCGATTCGAGGCAGCGCGGAAGACTCCTTCGCCCCGGTTCCAATTCGAGTCTCCGAATCCCGGGTCGAGTTCGGCCCCGGACCGAGCCGTGCGGCGCGCAACCTGCTGCATAAGCTCGCCGTGTGGATCGGAATCCGCGTGCAGCGTCCGCTGACGAAAGCGCTCGAACGCTAGTTCTCTCACTCGCGGCCTCTTGCCCGGACTGACCGCCAAGACGGACTTAGAAAAGCCGTTTAAGCTGCCCGAGTAGCGGGGGGCGCAGAGCGCGCCGATCTCGCGCATCCTTCTAGGGCACGCGGCCGATGGCGATGAAGTTCGAGCTCCAGGAGCACCTGGGCAAATACCCGATCGTTCGGGAGATCGGCAGCGGCGCGACCAGCCGCGTGTACCTTGCGCGCGACCCGTTCGCCGACCGCGAGGTCGCCATCAAGGTGTTCCTGTTCGACGAAAACATCAGTCAGCAGACTGAGCGCATGATGCACAAGGCGTTCCTCGCCGAGGCCGCGCTGGCCGGCAAGCTCAGCCATCCGCACATCGTCGAGATCCTCGACGCGGTGGTCGAGCCCGAGCACAGCTACCTGGTGATGGAGTACGTACCCGGCACGACGCTCGAGGGCGCTCGAGTATGCGTTCCAGCACGGGGTGATCCACCGCGACATCAAGCCGGGAAACATCCTGCTCTCGCAGTCGGGCGACACCAAGGTCAGCGATTTCGGAGCCTCGTTTCAGCAGCGCCACGGCCAGGAGACGACCCAGATCACCGGCGTGGGCTCGCCCGCCTACATGTCTCCCGAACAAATCCGGATGGAAGACATCACGCACCAGACCGATATCTATTCGCTGGGCGTGGTGATGTACCGCATGCTCACCGGCCGGCTGCCCTACGAGGCCAACACACAGGCAGCGCTCAGCTACGCAATTCTCAACTCGGTCCCGGCCCGACCGGTGACTTTGCGTCCCGACCTCTCGCCGCTGCTCGACCAGATCGTGATGAAAGCCATCGAGAAGAATCCCGCCGCCCGTCACAAGACCTGGCTCGAGTTCGGCAAGGAGCTCAGCCAAGCCTTCACCACGCTGCGCCTTTCAGGCGCGTCGGCTTCCGATTCCCAGAAGTTCAACGAGCTGCGCGACATGCCGTTTTTCGAGGACTTCGACGACGTCGCCCTGTGGGAGGTCGTGCGGATCAGCAGCTGGAAGACCATGGGTGCGGGAACCGTCATCATCCGGGAGGCCGACCAGGGCGACAGCTTTTACTTCCTGATCGTCGGCGAAGTGGGTGTGACGCTCCTTGGCAAGCAGCTCAACACGATCAAACCGGGGGGCTGCTTCGGTGAGATTCTCTATTTCGCGGGCCGCACTGGGCGCCGCACGACGACGATCACGGCGGTGGGCGAGATCACGGTGATGGAGATCAAGGCCGACGCCTTGCGCGCCGCGACCGACGCGTGCCAGGTCGGGTTCAACAAGGCGTTCATGCGCGTGCTGGTCGATCGGCTGACCCAGGCAAACCTGCGGCTTGCCGGGCGCGGCTGACTTCGCCGTGTGGCGGCTCAGCGAACCACCATGACGGGTCGGTCCGCGTATTGAACGACCTGCTTCGAGACGGAGCCGAGCAGCAGGCGGGCAAACGTCGAGCGGCCGCGATCGCCGACAACGATAAGATCCACCCCGTGCCGGTCGGCGCCATAGATGATCTGCTCCGCGGGATGGCCGACTGCGACCTCGAAGTGCGCTTTGACGCCTTTTGCCGAGACTGCCGGTTTCAACTCGGCAAGCAAGCCTCGGTGGTGGCGCCGCGAGTTCTCGATCACCGCCTCGGTCTCGACATCGTCACCGATCTCCGGCGGCCGGCATACCGTGAGCACGTACAGATCAGCACCGTGCGCAGCTGCAAGTTCAAGCGCTGTCTCAAACGCCTTCTTTCCGGCTTCAGACCCGTCGTAGCCCACAAGAATCTTTGTATACATCGCTCAGCTTCGCGGTACCTGCGACGCAGAAGACTGGCCAGATACGGCCTGTCCGGCATCCGGTTCGTCCGCTTTCGGCAGCAGATGGTGCGGGAGAAACCAGATGTTCGCGATCAGGGTGGGTACCACCGCGCTTGCTATTACGGCGGCAACCAGGGCCGAATACTGCCCCTGGGTGACGATGCCGTGCGATAGGCCGAACAAGGACGAAATGGTGCCGAAAGTAAGGCCGGTCGACATCAACAGCGTCGTATACATGCCTTCCTTCCGCGGGGATCGGAACGCCTGGGTCACGGGATACACGCCTGCGATCTTCGTCACCACCTTGACGGTGAGCATCAGGAGAAACGCGGCAGGCGCGACGATCAGCGCGGGCACCGAGACGAAGGAGCCCGCCCGGATGAAGTAAAACGGCGTCAGCAGGCCGAAGGTCAGCGTGCGCAGGCGCCGCACCAGCAGGTGGTCTTTGCCGACCGTGCCCGCGAGCATCATGCCCAAGACGTAGGCGGGGAGCACGGCTTCGCTGTCGGCCCACCCCGCCAGCGCACCGAGCCCGAAGAGAAACAGCAGCAGGAATTTCGTCTCCAGCTCCGAGGGCCTGCCGCCGAAGCGCCGGAAAAATCGCGGGGTGAGCCAGGGAAGGGCAAGCGCCGCGCAGCCCAGCCCGCCGACGAAGAGCGCCGTCCTGAGAGTGAACGGCGCGAAGATCAGGCCCAGCGCGATCACCGTGCCGAGATCGGTAATGAAACAAGCCGCGAGTACTGTTTTCCCGTAGTCGGTCGCGTTGAAACCGAATTCGATCATCACTGCATACACGACCGCGACCGAAGTCGTCGACATCGCCACCCCCGCGAGCCAGCTCGCCTCGACGTCCCAGCCGAGCCACCAGCGGGCGGCAGCCGCGCAGCCGAAGAACGGCGCGAAAAAACTGATCAGACCTACAGCGGTCGCTTCCTTCCATTTGCGCCTAAAAACCTCGGGGTCCAGCTCCGCGCCTGCGAGGAAGGTGAGCACGATGGCGCCGGCGCCGGCGAGGAACTTGATCCAGGCCTGGTCCGCTCCCAGAAATGCGGCGCCGAAAGCAGCGCCGAGTACGAGCTGCGCCGCAGTGCCGACCAGGATCTCGGAGAGCGCATTGGCGACTTTTAGCCAGATCGACAGCAGCGCCGCGAGCAACGCAAGCCCGAGCCAGAGCGCGGCCAAGGCCCAGATTTCCGTCATGAAAACCTCCGTTCCGCAGGGCACGACGGAGGCGGTTAGGAGGACATCTGCGCCTACGTTCTCCGGCGTGTCACGTAGGCATCATCAGCCTTGCGGCGGTTAGAGGAGGTATGCCATCTCCCTGAAGCGCCGCCATGATAACGGCTCGGGCGCCTCGCGTAAACGGCGTGCGCCGGCGCTCAGGCGGCGCTCGATTTCGGCGGCTCCCAGCGCTGCGCGGCTTCGTCGTCGGAAACCCGCGCTTCGACCCAACGCGCGCCCTGAGGAGTTTCCTCTTTCTTCCAGAACGGCGCGCGGGTCTTGAGGTAGTCCATGATGAATTCGCAGGCCGCGAAGGCCTCGCCGCGGTGCGCTCCGGTGACCACGACGAGCACGATCTGATCGGCGGGTTTCAGCTCGCCCACGCGGTGGACGATGAGCACCTCCATCACGTCCCAGCGGCGCTTTGCTTCGGCGACGATCTTTTCGAGCGCCTTCTCGGTCATTCCGGGATAGTGCTCCAGCGTCATCTTCGTCACCGCCGTGCCGTCGTTGGCGTCGCGGCACACACCGATGAAGCTCGCCACCGCTCCGACCTTGGGGTTGTCCCGCCGCAGCGCCGCGATCTCGGCGCCCGCGTCGAAGTCCGTCGTCTGGATGCGCACCGGCATCTCAGCCTCCCGTCACCGCGGGAAAGAACGCGACTTCGTCGCCCGGCTTCACCGCAGTCGTCGGCTGCGCCATTTCCTGGTTGACGGCGACGCGCAGGGCCTTGCCTTGCGCGAGCGCGCTCTGCCAAGGGCCACCACGGGCCATAAGCAGCGCGCGCAAACCCGCGACCGTGGACGCCGAGGGCGAGATTTCGAGATCTTCGCCGGCCTTGCCCAGCTGCTCGCGCAGGCTCGCCAGATAGAGAATCTTGACCTTCATCGATACAGCTCCGAATACGGTATGAACTTCACCATGTCCCCCGCGCGGATAGGGTGCTCGGCCGGATTGTCGACCAGGCCGTCGGCCCACGCCGTCGACATCAGCACGGCGGAATCTTGCGTGGGATACAGATCGAGCCCTCCGCGCGCGTTCCATTTTACGCGCAGAAATTCGCGTCGGGGATCGGGCTCAGGCCAGTCGAAATCGGCGCGCACGGGAATCGCGTGCGCTTGCACGTCGGCGACGCCCTGCGTCTTGAGCAGAAACGGCCGGACGAATACGAGGAAAGTCACGAAACTTGAAACCGGATTTCCCGGCAGCCCGATGAAATTCGCCTTGCCCACTCGACCGAACGCGAGCGGTCGGCCCGGCTTCATGGCGATCTTCCACATGAGGAGCTCGCCTTCGGCTTCGACGGCGGGCTTGACGAAATCCGCTTCGCCCACCGAGACGCCGCCGCTCGTCACGATCACGTCGCACTCGGCGGCGGCGCGGCGCAGCATTCCGCGAGTCGCCGGCAGCGAATCGGGAACGATCCCGTAATCGCGGGTCTCGCACCCGAAGATGCCCGCAAGCCCGTTCAGGGTAAAGCGGTTCGAGTTGTAGATGCGCCCGGGCGGCAGGGGATCTCCCGGCATGACGAGCTCGTCGCCAGTAAAAAACAGCCCGAGGCGCACCCGCCGGCGGACAGGGAGCGATGCGATGCCGACCGACGCTGCGAGCCCGGTGTCCTGCGGGCGCAAGCGCGTTCCCGCAGGAAGCACTTCCCCGCCCGCGCGAATATCGCTGCCGGTGAGCCTGATCCACTCGCCGCGCGCCGGAACCTTGTTCACCACGACCTCGTCGCCTTCCTGCACGCAGTCCTCCTGCATCACGATGGCGTCCGCCCCGGCGGGAACGGGCGCGCCGGTGAAGATGCGCGCTGCGGTCCCTGTAGCGAGGGGCTTGCCCGTCGAGCCGGCAGGGATTTTCTGGGAGACCTTGAGCCGGGGTCCGGGTCCTTTCAGATCGGCGAGACGCACCGCGTAACCGTCCATCGCGCTGTTGTCCATGGGCGGCACGTTCATCGTCGAGGTTTCAGCGACGGGACGCGCGCCGGCGAGAAGTTGCTGGAGCGCCTCGTCTACGTTGAGAAGGCCCTGGTTCATCGGAATCCGTTGTAGCTCAGGATGAAGTCCTCGATACCCTTGTGATCGTTGAGATCGAAGCGAGGCAGCTCGATGTCAAGTGGCCCGTCCGAGGCGATCGCGACGATATGAGCGTCATCAGGATGCAGCAGCGGCTTGCCGTTGTCCTTGCGCCAAATCTCGAGCTTCGGCAGAGGATAATGCTTGTGCCCTTCAACGAGCAGCAGATCGCAGGGCGAAATGCGCTCGATCTGGTCTTCCAGGGAAGGCTCCGGCTCGCCGCGCAACTCGTGCATGATGACCCAGCGCCTGTCGGACACGACCATGACCTCGCTGCAGCCGGCTTGGCGGTGGCGGTAAGAATCCTTGCCCGGTTGGTCGACGTCGAAGCTGTGATGCGCGTGCTTGATCATCGATACCCTGAGGCCCCGCTTGACGAAGCGCGGGATGAGCTGCTCGATCAGCGTGGTCTTGCCGCTTCCCGACCATCCCGCGAATCCGAATACTTTCATCCCGAACCAAGCCGGCGTATCGCGTCGGCGAAAAGCGTCATTGTATCAGGGCGTCGTTCCCATGCGGATATAGCGAACTGGGCTGCTCACTTCGCGTTCGGAAAGAACAGCTGTTCCCCGCCAATCCTGTACTCGGCGATCGTCTTCTGTCCCTCGGGAGAGATCACCCAGGCGACGAACGCCTGGCCGAGATCCTTTTTCACGCTGGGATGCTTGGCCGGATTCACCAGCATCACCCCGTACTCGTTGAACAGATGCTTGTCGCCTTCGACCACAATGGCGAGCTCGCCGCGATTCTTGAACGAGATCCAGGTGCCGCGGTCGGCGAGAATGTAGGCGTTCATTGCCGCAGCAGTGTTGAGTGCCGGGCCCATACCCTGCCCCGTGTCGCGGTACCACGGGCCTTTTTCCTTTTGGATGTCGACGTTCGCGATTTTCCACAGGGCGAGCTCGGCCACGTGCGTGCCGCTCCGGTCGCCGCGCGAAACGAACGGAGCGCCGGCGGCTTTGATTTCTCGCAGGGCTTCGAGGATGTCCTTGCCGCCGCGAACTTTCGCCGGATCGGACTGGGGACCGATCAGCACGAAGTCGTTGTACATGACCGGGAAACGCTTCACGCCATGGCCCTCGGCGAGGAATTTCTCCTCGGCCGATCGGGCGTGCACGAACACCACGTCCGCATCACCTCGGCGCGCGAGATCGAGCGCCTGCCCCGTGCCGAGCGCCACCACGCGCACTTGAATCCCAGTTTTCTTCTGAAACACCGGTAGGATGTGTCCGAACAGTCCCGACTGCTCGGTCGAAGTGGTCGAAGCTACGACGATGAACTGTTCCTGCGCGCCGGCGGGCGACGCGGCGACCCACGCCACAAGCAGCAGGAGTCTGCAGATCAAGTCCAAGGCAGCTCTCCCCTGATGAATGCAGCGGCTTGCACCGACTGGGGCTTTGAAAAGAATTGCTCGACCGGCGCGCGCTCCACGAGCCGCCCCTGGTTGATGAACAGGATTTCGTCGCCGAGCCGGCGCGCCTGGCCGAGGTTGTGCGTCGCCATCACCACCTTCGTGCCGGCGGCATCGAACGCTTTGATGACGGACTCGATCTCGCGCGTTGCGCTCGGGTCGAGGCTGGCTGTAGGTTCGTCTAGGAACAGCACTTCCGGATGCAGTGCCCAGGCCCGAGCGAGCGCGAGCCGCTGCTGCTCGCCGCCCGACAGCACGCGAGCCGACCGGCGCGCGAGGTGCGAAAGCCCGACGCTTTCGAGCGATTCGCGCACCAACGCCCCGCGCTGCGGCTCCGGAATTCCCGCGATCTTCAACGCGTAGGCGACGTTGGCGTAGGCGGAGCGGCGCAGCATGACCGGCCGCTGGAACACCATGGCCTGCTTCCTCTGGGCACCCGGGCGCTCGGGCGCGTTCCAGTCGATACGGCCCGAAGAAGGCTTGAGCAGGCCGTGCATCAAGCGCATCAGGACGCTTTTTCCGGCGCCGTTCGCGCCCAGGATGATGGTGCTCGGCCCCGTCTCGATTTCGAGCGAAACCCGGTCGATGATGGTTCGCCCGCCGGCGGCGAACGACACGTCGGCAAGACGAAGCGGAAGGATGGCGCCGTTGCTCATCCGTAGCGCCGCTGCGCCAGCTCCCTGGTCAGATGGGCCGCTGCGTTCACGGCGATGACAATCGCGATCAGAATCATCCCCAACCCGAGCGCAAGCGGCAGGTCACCCTTGCTGGTTTCGAGCGCGATGGCGGTGGTCATCACGCGCGTCACCCCGTCGATGTTTCCGCCGACGATCATTACCGCGCCGACCTCGGCTGCGGCGCGCCCGAATCCGGCGAGGATCGTGGTCAGCAGCGAGAACCGCGTGTCCCAGAGC
>VBDE01000124.1 GCA_005883665.1 Betaproteobacteria bacterium | reverse complement strand
CGATCATGTCGTGCTCGAGCGGCATCGCCGCATAGAGCGACGCCGGACCCGCGTGGTTGCTGCGAGCGACGCCGACCCAGGCCGCGCCCGCCGTCTTCGCTTTCGCGATCGCGGTCTTCGCGGCGAAGCTCATCACCACGTGTCCCATGCCGTTGTCGCCGTCGACGAGGGCCATGCCCGCAGCTTCGCGCGCAACCTTTACCTTCGGCCTTACGTTGACCGCGCCCGCCTTGATGCGGCGCACATACTGCGGCAGGCGGAAAATTCCGTGTCCGTCGGCGCCCTGGAGGTCGGCGCGCACCATCAGCTCGGCGCAGGTGGCGGCGTCTTTCGCGGGCAGGCCGACTGCGAGCAGAGCATCGGCGGTGAAGCGCTTGAGCTGGGGCGCGGGCAGGCGTTGCGAGGGCGCTGTCGGGGCTGCGTCGGATTTCACTGCGCGCGTTCCGCCTGGCGAGACATGCCCGAACCCTACCACGGGAGCGCAGGCTCAACAACGCTTGTAGGGCGCCCGGTATGATTCGTTCTCCATCCGATGGGAGCGATCTTGAAGAAGACGAAAGTTGCGCTTGCTTTTTTTTCCGCGTTTTGGTTGCAGCACAGCCCCGCACAGGAGAATGAGACGCCCGCACAGGTCCGCATCATCGGACACTACGAAAACGCGGTCGGCACCTCCGACGCGGCGAGCCAGGGCACCATCACGCCTCAGCTGATCGAGGCGCGGCCGATGCTGCGGCCGGGCGAGGTGCTCGAGTACGTGCCCGGCGTGATCATCACCCAGCACAGCGGCGACGGCAAGGCGAACCAGTATTTCCTGCGCGGCTTCAATCTCGATCACGGCACCGACTTCCTCACCACGATAAACCACATGCCGGTGAACATGCCGACGCATGCGCACGGCCAGGGCTACTCCGATATCAACTTCCTCCTCCCCGAGCTGGTGTCTCGGGTCGCGTATAAGAAGGGTCCGTATTTCGCCGAGGAAGGCGACTTTGCCTCGGCAGGCGCCGCCGACATCGACTACTACACCAAGATGCCGAAGGGAATCGCTTCGCTAGCGCTCGGCAGCAACGGCTACCGGCGCGCGATGGCGGCGAATTCCTTCGATTCCGCCCCCGGCCATCTGCTCTACGGCTTCGAGCTGTTCCACAACGACGGCCCGTGGGTGAATCCCGAGGACTATCGCAAGCTGAACGGCGTGCTGCGCTTCAGCCAGGGCACGAACGCGGACGGCTACACCCTGTCCCTCATGGGGTACAGCGGCAAATGGAACGCAACCGACCAGATTCCGCAGCGCGCGGTCGACGAGGGGAGGATCTCACGCTTCGGCGCGATCGATCCGACAGACGGCGGCAAAACCTCGCGCTACAGCCTGTCGCTCGACCGGCACAAGACGCTAGAGAACGGCGCGGTGTTTCACATGGATGTGTACGCGATCAAGTACCGGTTGAATCTCTTTTCCAACTTCACGTTCTTCCTCGACAATCCTTTTCCAGTGGGGGATCAGTTCGAGCAGGCGGACAACCGCACCATCGTAGGCCTGACGCCGAGCTGGGTCTTCAACGGCAAATGGGACGAACGGCAGGTGACCCACAAGTTCGGGCTTGACGCGCGCCGCGACAACATCGACGTGGCCCTGTACGGCACGACAGCGCGCGACCGGTTCAAGACGGTGCGTTCGGACAAGGTCGCGCAGACCGGGGTGGGGCTCTACTACGAGAACACGCTGCAATGGACCGATACGTTCCGCAGCATCGCGGGCGTGCGCGAGGATTTCTACGGTGCCCGCGTGGACAGCGACAACCCCGCGACTTCCGGGACGACGAGCGCGCACATCACCTCGCCCAAGCTCAACTTCATCTTCGGTCCTCTCGACAAGACCGAGTATTTTTTGAACTACGGGCAGGGCTTCCACAGCAACGACGCGCGCGGCACGACGATCACGGCCGCGGCGAAGGTCCCGCCTCTGGTGAAGACGCGAGGGGAAGAGATCGGCATGCGCACCGAGAGAGTCCCCCACCTGCAATCCTCGCTCTCGCTGTGGCGGCTCGCCCTGGACTCCGAGCTGGTATTTAAAGGCGACGCCGGCACTACCGAGGCGAGCCGCCCGAGCCTGCGCCGCGGCGTCGAGTGGTCGAACCGCTACGTTCCGCACAATTGGCTGCTCGTCGACCTCGACCTTTCGGTATCGCGCGCGCGGTTCACGGACAGCGATACCGCAGGCAGCTACATTCCGGGCGCGATCGGCCGGGTGGCGTCTCTGGGTGTGTCGGTGAAAGACCTCGGTCCCTGGTCGGGGACGGTGCATGCGCGTTACTTCGGCCCGCGGCCGCTCGACGAGGACAACACCCATCGCTCGCAGTCCTCGACCATTTTCTCCGCGCGCGCCTCCTACAAGGTCGACGCAAAGACCAACGTCAATTTCGACGTCTTCAATCTCTTCAACCGCAAGTCGAACGACATCGAGTACTACTATCTATCGCAGCGGTGCCCGAGCCCGACCTGTGCGCCGGAGAACGACCTCCACTTCCATCCCGTCGAGGCGCGCACCGTGCGATTGGCGCTGATCGCACGCTATTGAAAGGCGTGTACTGCTACTTCGGGACTGTAACCAAGGTCACGGTATTGACGAGGCTGTTGGCGAGCACGAAGTTGCCGTCTTTCGTCACGTCCGTGTTGCGCACGATGTTGCCGCCGCCCGGTATCGCCCAGCTCTGGAACTTCTCCGTCTTGGGGTCGAAGCGCACCACGGTGTTCGGCTTCGCCTCGGACTCGCTGTACCAGATGACGCCGTTGATCGCCGAGATGCCGTACGGCGCGGACTTGGGCCCGCTCGGAGACGGGTAGTCGGTCACCTTGCCGGTCGCGGGGTCGAGACGCCCCAGGTACCCGCGCGAATAGTCGGTGTACCAGACGATGTCGTCGCTGGTGAGCGCGATGCGTCGCGGACGCGCGCCGGGATCGGGCAGCTTGTACTCCTTGATCTGCAGCGTTGTCGGGTCGACTGCGGCCACGCTGTTCGTGCCGAATTGAACGACGAAGATCGCGCCTTTGGAATTCACCGCCATGCCGTAGGGGCGCGATTTCGGCGTGGGCGGCGTGAGCAGCTTGATCTCGCCCGACTTCGGGTCGAGCCGCCCGATGCGGTTGGCATTCTGCACCGTAAACCACAGGATCCCGGCCTTGTCGAATATCAGCGTGTGCGGGTCTTTCGCCTGCGGGTCCGGCATCGGGTACTCGGTCACCGCGCCCGTCTTCGGATCGAGCTTGCCGACCAGGGCCCCGGTATTGCCGGTGTACCAGATGTTGCCGTCCTTGTCCTCAGCCAGGCCGTGCGGGCCGGAGTGGGCGGTCTTGAGCGGAAATTCCTTGACCTGGCTGGTCTTCGGATCCACGCGGCCGAGCACGTTCGCCATCTGGCCCGTGTACCAGAGCGATCCGTCCCGCGCCGCCAGCGGATCGTGCGGCCGCGAGCCAGGCGTGGCTGCCTGCCAGATCCTCATCGAAACCTTGAGGGGCCCGGGAACCATCACGGCGGCGGCCTTGTTCTTTTCCGGATAGTTCTTCGCCAGATAAGGCGTGAGGGTTGCGACCTCTTCTTTTGAGAGCGGCACGCCGTGATTGGTCATCATGCGCACCGCGGTCGCCCAGCCTTCGGCCGTGTACCCGTTGCCCACGCGCGCCTCCAAGGCATGGCAGCTCATGCATTTTGCCGCCGCGATTTCCTTCCCCTTGCCGTCGGGCAAGTTCTGGCTCAAGGCGGGAAGCGCCCAGCACAGCAAAGCGGCTGCAATCAAGGATAGAAGATATTTTCTCGACATGGTTTCTCCGTTGGAATAACCCGGACTCGGCTTGCTCGTTTTCCGCCGGTGAAGGTACTGCGATCGCGGACGGAAGTCCAGAGGGTCCGGCCTGCGGGGTATAGACTTACACTTAGTGCGCCGCTCATCGCGCGGCTGCACGGGCTTTGGGGGACGAATCTTGCGCTGGGATAAGGCCTTGCTCGCAGTGTGGGCGCTGTTGCCCGCCCTGGCGTGGGCGCCAGGGCCCCCCGTCGTCCTGCTTACGATCAACGGCGCCATCGGGCCGGCGATCGCCGATTACGTTCACCGCGGAATCGAGCAAGCGGGGAAGCAGGGCGCGCAGCTGGTGGTGCTGCAGATGGACACTCCGGGCGGCCTCGACACTTCGATGCGCGCAATCATCAAGGACATCCTTGCTTCGCCCGTACCCATAGCCGCCTTCGTCGCGCCCGGCGGGGCGCGCGCGGCGAGCGCCGGGACCTACATTCTCTACGCGAGCCATATCGCGGCGATGACGCCGGCGACCAATCTCGGCGCGGCGACGCCCGTGGCGATCGGCGCACCCGGCGGGGGCGCCCAGGACGAGAACGAGCACGATGACGCGCAAGCAGGTGAACGACGCTTCGGCGTATATCCGGAGCCTAGCGCAGATGCGCGGCCGCAATGCGGAATGGGCCGAGCGCGCCGTGCGGGAGGCCGTGAGCCTGTCCGCCTCCGAGGCGCTCAAGATGAGAGTCATCGACCTCGTCGCGGAGGACGTGCCCGATCTGCTCAAGCGGCTGGACGGCCGCAGGCTGAAGGTGTCGGATGTGGAGCGCGTGCTCAAGACCGCGGAGGTCGTCGCGACCACGCTGGAGCCCGACTGGCGCACGCGGTTCCTGTCGGTCGTCACCGATCCGAGCATCGCCTACGTCCTCATCCTGCTG
>VBDE01000123.1 GCA_005883665.1 Betaproteobacteria bacterium | reverse complement strand
GTAGGAGCAAGAACCCAGCGGTCGACGATGTGAATGCGAGTCGTCAGACCGGCGGGCGCGTAAAGGTAGGTGGAATAACGCCGGTAACCCGCCGCGTTGGTCGATGTGTAGCCCCTCGAGTCGTTGTAAAGATGGCGATAGCCGAAACCGAGATAGGGTGTTAAGGAGACGCGGTTCCCCGGAAAAAAGTCCAGGCCGGCGACGCCTCGCGCCTCGACGATCACGTCGGGCACGGAATCCTGGGTGCCCGAGCCCTGATACTTGAGCGCGCCGTAAGATCCCCGGGCATCGACTCTGAAAAACACGCGATCCCAGCGCGGCGGAAACGTGTAGGCGCCGACAACGCCCACTCTGTTGCCGATCAATTTCGCGAAGTCCGGTTCTTCGTAGTGATAGTGCGCGATCTGACCGCCAACTTCGAACCCACGCCGCGTAGCGAGAGGATTCGGCGCCGTCGCCGTCTGGGCGATCGCTACGGAGGAAATTCCAAGGAGAAACGCCGCGCCTGCGAGGATTTGTTTCACGCAACTACTCCTTTACGAATCTCGTCCGATTCATGTTCAGCTTCGCGGTTTGACCAGCCTTCGATACTGCGCCATGTGCCGAATGGCGTGCCGCGGATTGCCGAGCGTCTTGCACAGGAGCGCGAGATTGTAATGACAGTCCGCGAGGCGCGGATCGCGGTGCAGAGCCCTTTCGTACGCTTCCATCGCCTCGTTCCTGCGGCCCAAGTCTTCCAGCAGAACGCCGAGATTGTAGAGGAGCAAGGGATCGCTGCCGCAGGCCGCGATCGCCTCGCGATAGACGCGTTCCGCATCGGCGAGGCGGCCGGCTTCGTGCAGGAGCCTTCCCAGGTTGATGCGGGCGCCCAGGTGCGTCGCGTCGGCTTCGAGTGCGCGTCCATAGGCTTCCCGCGCGGCCCCGGAATCGCGGCCTTCGAGCTTGCATCCGCGCTCGAACCAGTCTTCCGCGCTCATCGCGGCGCCGGCCTCGTTCCTCTCGACCACGCTCAAGGATCCGTCGGCCGGATCGCCGTCGAAGGCGAGCAGATACTGCCCGGATTCCGCCTGCCAGCGGCTCGCGCCTTCGGAGACGACTACGCGGTCGCCGACAGCGCCGATCGAGAGGCCCGAGAGCGGCATGGCGTCGGGGAGATGGCGGCGGAGCTGTTTCAGAGATTTCGTGATTCGCCCGGGCGGCACCTTCGCCGCGGCAAGCGCCTGCGCGGTCCGCAGGACGATCAGGTCCTGGAACGAGAACAGGTACGACTTGCGCGGGCCGCGCTCGGGCGAAACGAAACCGGCGTCGACCAAGCTCCGGATCGTGCTGCGGGGCAGGCGAAGCAGCCGCTCGACGTCGCGCACACCGTACTGGTGTATTGCGGGCCGATCGGCGGTGCGTATTATTTCTTCGCGGCTTTCCGAGCGGTGGGCTCGGGCTGCTGGGCGCGCTTGGGCGCTTTGTGCGCCTCCGCTTCGGGCGTCTTCGCGGGCGCCAGGGTCTTTTTCTTGTCCAGACTCGCACGCAGCGCCTCCATGAGGTCGATGACCTCCGCGCCGCCTTGGGGCTCCTCGGCCATCGTGATCTCCTGGCCTTCCACCTTCTTCTGGACCGCGGTTTCGATCCGCGCGCGCACTTCGTCGGTGTAAGCGGCGGGATCGAACTTGTCCGAGGCCTGCTGCTCGATCAATTGCTGCGCGAGCTTGAGCTCGGCGTCCTTCACTTCCGTTTTCGGGATCTCGATCTCCTTGATCGAGCGCACCTCGCCGGCGTAGAGCAGCTGCTGCATGACGAGGCCGTCCTCGACCGGCCGGATCATCACGATGTACTGCTTGCCGCGCGCGGCCCAGCGCCCCAGTGCGCAGCGCCCGGATTCGCGCAGCGCCCTCGCGAGCAGCGCGTAGGGCTTCGCGCCGCCCTTGTCCGGAGCGAGATAGTAGGCCTTGTCGAAGTACACCGGGTCGATCGATTCGACCGGCACGAATTCCGCGATGTCCGCCGTGTGCGTGCCCGCTTCCTCGAGCGCCTTCAGCTCCTCGGGCGAGAACATCACGTACTGGTCTTTTTCGAACTCGTAGCCCTTGGCCATGTCCTCGCGGCCGACCGCGACCTCTTCCTTGACGCAGATGTACTGCTGCTTGAGCCGCGATCCGCAAGACTTGTGCAGCAGGTTGAACG
The DNA here is from genome assembly GCA_005883665.1 of Betaproteobacteria bacterium. GTDB lineage: Bacteria > Pseudomonadota > Gammaproteobacteria > Burkholderiales > SG8-39 > VBDM01. The sequence goes on along the minus strand of VBDE01000123.1, from coordinate 3,776 downwards.
AAATCGCGCGGCTCGCCTCGGTGGCGGAGAAAAGCTTCACCGGAATCGAGACCATCCCGAACGAAACCGTCAGCGTAGCGATCGATCGTGCAGCCATGCCTGCCTCCCAGCCTGTTTCCCCTTTGCAAGGGGTGCGGGCCGCGATTCTACGCCTTCGCGCGCTCGAGCGCACGTTCTAGGCTTTGCTTCTTGGTGAGGGCCTCGCGCCAGCGGTCGCCGGTCTGGGCGAGCCGTTCGGGGGCATTGCTGATCCTGAAGTCGAGCGGGTGCGCGCCGGCGAGTTCTTCCCAGGTGAGCGGCATCGACACCGGTGCGCCGGCTGCGCCCCTGGGCGAGTAGGCGACGTTCAGCGTCTTGCCGCGCACGTTCATGTTGTAGTCCATGAAGATCTTGCCGGTGCGCTTGGGAACGCTCCACTCCACCGTGACGTCCTTGGGGCGGAGGCGGACGAGGTGGCGTCCGACCATTTCGCTCACCTTTCGCGCCGCGTCGAAATCGAGCGTGCGCTCGATCGGCACGAACACATGGAGCCCGGTCTTGCCCGAGGTCTTCACCACTGCTTCCAAGCTCATGCTCGCGAGCAGCTCGCGCAAGGCGAACGCGACCTCTTTGCCTTTCTCGAAGGCGACGGTGTTGAGCTCGGGCTCCTCGCCCGGCGCCTCCTTGCCCGAGTAGATGTAGGGATCGATGTCGAAGACGACATAGTCGGGATAGTTGAGAATCGAGCCCTCGAGCGCGGCGAGCGAGGACGAATAGTCGGTGCTCTGCGTTGTGGCGTCGGGCCCGGGCTTCGCGCGCGAGTGCCACACGTGGAACTCGAGCGTTCCCGACTGCGCGAGCCACAGGAGCGTCGCGAGGTTGTCGCACAAGAGGTAGTCGTGCCGCTCGTCCTTGTGCTCGGAGAAGATGGTGATCTTCCTCGCGAAGGGAGGCAGCTCCGGGTCCCAGTGCTTCTGGTAGAAGCGCTCGCCGGCGATGCCCTCGGGCATGCGGATCATGGTGAGCGGCCGGTCGGCGAGATGCGGCAGCATGAAGGAAGAGACCCGCGCGAAGTAGCGCAGCAGATCACGCTTCGTAACAGCGGGCTGCTTCAAGGCCTGGTCGGGGGGCCAGTACACCCGATCGAGGTGCGTGAGCTTCAGCGGGTGTCGCCCCACCGCGATGGTGAGGGCGGCCTTCTTGTTGTCGAGCTGGCGCAGCACCGCGTCGATCTCGCTGTCGCCGGAGCTCGCGGTCGCCTCGGCGACGGGCCTCGCGCGCGGCTCGGTGCGGCGCACCGATTTCGGGTCGACGTCGTCGCGCAGCCTTAAGAAAACCGGGGCGCGCAGCATCCCGTCCGGGGTCCACTGCTGGAACTCGACCTCGGCGACCAGCTCGGGCCGCACCCACACCGTTGGGCTGTGCAGCTCGGGCTCCTCGGCGAAGGGGCGGGTGTCCGTCTTGAGCCTCTCGCAGCGCGCTTTCACCTGCGCGAGGCTGCGGTCGTCGAACCCCGAGCCGACATGCCCGCAGTAGCGTAGCTTACCTTCGTCCCAGTAGCCGAGCAGCAGCGCACCGAGCGGCGCGCGCGACCCCTTGCCTTTCGTCATCCCGCCGACGACGAACTCGGCGCTTCTCGTCGGCTTGATCTTCAGCCAGGCCTGCGAGCGCTTGCCGGCTTCGTATTTGCTGTCCTTGCGCTTGGCGATCACCCCCTCGAAGCCGCTCGCGAGCGCCGCCTTATAGAGCTCCTCCCCATCTTCCTCGGCGTGCACCAGTTGGACATGGGGCGAGGGCAGCAGGCACTGCTCGAGCCAGCGCCTGCGGTCCGCGTAGGGCGCTGCGCGCGTGTCGAGGCCGGCGAAATGCAGCAGATCGAAGCAGAAGAAGACGACCGGCGCCGCGCGGTCGGCCTGCGCCATCTCGCGCTCTGTCTTCATCTGCACGCGCTCCTGGAGCGCGGCGAAGGACGGGCGGCCGTCGGCGCCGAAAGCGGCGACTTCGCCGTCGAGCACCATGCCTTTCACCGCCTGCTGCGCGAGCTCGGCGACGAGCTTCGGGAAAGAAGCCGTCAGGTCGAGGCCGCGCCGCGAGCGCAGCCTCACTTCCTTGTCGTCGACGAAAGCGAGCACGCGGTAGCCGTCGAGCTTGGGCTCCCACATCCAGCCGCCACCGCCGAACGGTGCGCCGTCGCGCAGCTCGGCAAGCATGGGCAGGAGCTTCTCCGGCAGCGCTTCCTTCTTTCCGGAAGGGACGAGCTGCGACGCGGGCATGCGGCGCACCGGCAGGGCCTTGAGGTTCTCGACCATAAGGCCGGAGAGGACCGAGTGATCTTTCGCGGTGACATCGGTTTCGGCGACGAAGCGATCCTTGTGCTTGATGAGCAGCCAGTCCTTAGGGTTCCTGGCCGTGCGGACCAGCGCGAAGGAGCCTTTGAGCTTCGCGCCGCGCAGCGTGACGCTCAGCTTGCCCGCGGCGATGCCCTCCCTGACGAGGCGCTCGGCCTGCGCGCGGTCGTGGTACCAATGTCCCTTCCGATCCTCGTCGGGTGTATACGGGCCGCAGTCCCACACGATCACTTCGCCCGCGCCGTACTAACGAGGCGTAGTCGTAGGGGTGGTCCTCGGTCATGACGGCGAGGCGCTTGTCCGCGGGGTTGAGCGACGGGCCGCGGGGAACGGCCCAGGACTTGAGCACGCCGTCGCACTCCAGCCTGAAGTCGTAGTGCAGCTGGCGTGCCGAGTGCTTCTGGACCACGAAAAGGAGCAGTCCCTCGCCCGGTGCGGGCGCGGGCGCCGGCTCGGGCGTCGCGTCGAAGGCGCGCTTCTTGGAATATTCGTCCAGCAGCGCTGCCGCCGCCGACGGGTCGGCCAGCACGACGCGCTTGGTTTTGGGCATGCGAGAGATTCTAGCTTGCCGGATCGCGCGCCGGTGCTGGACAATTCCGCCCATGACGCAGCTACTCGCCGGAACGAGCGGCTTCTCCTATAAGGAGTGGCTGGGCAAGTTCTACCCCGAAAAGCATCCCGCGGACGCGATGCTGCGCTACTATTCCGGGCAGTTCGCGACGGTCGAGATCAACAACACCTTCTACCGAATGCCCGCCGAGACGATGCTCGCACGCTGGGCCGAAGAGGTTCCCGAAAATTTCGCCTTTACGCTTAAGGCGCCGCGGCGCATCACCCACGAGCTGCGCCTGAAAGAGTGCGAGACCCACGTCGCCGAGTTCCTGCGGCGCGCGCAGGCGCTGGGCGCGAAGCTCGGGCCGGTCCTGTTCCAGCTGCCGCCCTTCCTGAAGAAGGACTTGCCCCGGCTGCGCGATTTCCTCGCGCTGCTGCCCGGGGGCCGGCCCGCTGCCTTCGAGTTCCGCAATAGTTCCTGGCTGGACGACGAGGTGTATGGGACGCTTCGCGAGAAAGGCGTGATGCTCTGCTACACGGACACCGACGAGGGCGAATCGCCGCCCGTGGTCGCGACCGCAGATTGCGCTTACCTGCGCCTGCGGCGCACGCACTACGAGGACGCCGAGCTCGGTGAATGGGCGGGGCGGATCGCCGCGCTGAACGTCGAGCGCGCCTACGTCTATTTCATGCATGAGGACGACGCCCTGGGGGCGGTATTCGCCCGCAAGCTTTTGGACTCTTGGAAACAGCGAAAATGAGCGAAACGGCTGCCGCCCCGGGGCGGATCGAGCGCCTCAAGCTCTACTACGCGAAGAACGAGCAGAGGATCGCGGTCCTCTCCTTCATCTGCGGCTTTGTCTTCGATATCGCCATGGTCGACCGCGCCGACTCCTG
>VBDE01000122.1 GCA_005883665.1 Betaproteobacteria bacterium | reverse complement strand
GGGTCCATTTCTGGCACAAGTGGCCGCAGGAATGGCGCGTACCGGGACCGATTCGGCCCCTGGTTGGGCCGTTCCCGCAACGATTCTTAATTCAACAACCTGAGAGTTAATTTCACAACCTGAGAGAGCAAACCATGAACATGAACGCCAGTTCGGTACACAAGATATCCTCGCACCCGCGATGGGTCGCTACCATGTACGAATTCGTGGCTCCCCATTGGGACAATCTGGTCAACGGTCAATGGGCGGAATCGATCGCATCGGCGCGCCTCAGTGTCGAAGAGATGCAGGGATGGATCCTTCATATCTACCCGTTCATCTACGATTTCCCAAAGTTTCTCGCCGAAGCCTTGATCAAGGTGGAGGACGACTTCTCCCGCACCTTTCTGATCGAGAATATCCGTATCGAAAAGGCGCACGCCGAGCATTGGCTATGGATGGGCGAGGGTTTCGGCTTGGACCGGCAGCGGATGCTGGACCTGGCGGAGGGCGGGACTCCTCCCTTGCGCGACGTGCAGTCGCTGACCGACTGGGTTTGGCGCGTGAACACCAAGGGGTCTCTTGCGGAAGCCGTGGCCGCGACGAGCTTTGCCATCGAAGGTGTTACGGGCGCTATCGCGAGAAAGGTCTGCGCGGGTTTCGAGTCCTATCGGGATCGACCCGGCGTGGACATGAATCCGAGGACGTACAAGTGGATACGTGAGCATTCTCACTATGATGACGAGCATCCGAAGTTCGCCTTGGAGATTGTCAAGCACTACGCCATTACCCCGCGGATGCAACGACAGGTCATGTACGCAGCCAAGCGCAGTCTGGAGCTACTCCATTTGGCGCTGGTGACTTCGACGCAGACATCGCCCACCAAGGCAACGGCGGCAAGCCACCCGCGCGAGGCTGCATAGGCATATGACGCGGTACGGCGAAGGGGTGCGTCCCGTCCTGGAAAAGGCGGCAAGCTGCTGATTTCCACGCGGTGTGGGCACCCTGCCCGCCGGGTTGCCGGGCCATTCCTCTAAACACGGCCTGGCCCGAGGGACCACGCGCGCCTGACGATCGTTTCGCAGGGCGAAGTCGAAGGCAGCGTCCCGAATGCGCGGCCCCAATCGCCCTCCAGCCGCGAAGCGCAGAAAGCATCGGCGGCTTCCGGCAGGGCGTGTTGTTCCATGAGACTCGCCTGGAGCGCGACCGCGATGGCTTCGACAATGCGGCGCGCCCGCAACTCTGCGCTTCCGGAGTTCTCGATCATTTGCGAGATCGCCGTCGCGCCGCGGCGCGAGCGCGCGCCGCCACGGCCGATCTCCGCGAGCAGCGCCTCGATGCTATCCGGCTCGCGCTCGACTGAGCGCAGCACGTCGAGACAAATTACGTTCCCCGAGCCCTCCCAAATCCCGTTCAGCGGCGCCTCGCGGTGCAGGCGCGCGAGAGGCGCCTCCTCCACGTAACCGTTGCCCCCCAGGCATTCCATCGCCTCCACGACGAGCGGAGGCAGGCGTTTGCACAGCCAGTACTTCGCGATCGGTGTCATCAGGCGCATCAAAAGCCGCTCGCGCTCGTCAGCTTCCGCACGGTCGAAGGCCCGCGAGAGGCGAAACGCCAGCAGCGCCGCGGCCTCGGTCTCGAGGGAGAGATCGGCAAGCACGTTCTGCATCACCGGCTGCTCGGCGAGCCGCCGTCCGAAGGCCTTGCGATGGGCGGCGTGGTGGATCGCCTGGTTCAGCGCCGCGCGCATCATCCCGGCGCAGGCGACCACGATATCGAAGCGCGTGAGGTGCGCCATCTCGATCAGCGTGGCGATGCCGCGCCCTTCCTCTCCAACGATACGCGCGCGGGTGCCGCGATATTCGATTTCGCACGAAGCATTGGAACGGTTTCCGCACTTGTCCTTCAGACGCTCGATGAAAAAAGGATTGCGCGTGCCGTCGGAAAGCGAGCGCGGCACGAAAAAGCAGGTCAAACCGGCCTCGGCACGCGCAAGGGTGAAAAAGGCGTCGCTCATCGGAGCCGAGCAGAACCACTTGTGCCCGGTGAGCTCGTATTCGCCTCCGCCCAGGGGCTCTGCCCGTGATGAATTGGCGCGAAGGTCCGAGCCGCCCTGCCTCTCGGTCATCGCCATGCCGATTGTGACGGCGCGTTTTTGTGCGAGGGGCAGCGGGCGCGGATCGTAGTCGCAGGCGAGGAGCTTCGGCTCCCACTCCTCGGCGAGCTTCGCGCTGTTGCGCAGTACCCGCACCGCGGCGAAGGACATGGTCACCGGGCACGCGACTCCATTTTCGCCTTGGTTCCACAGATAGTTGAGCGCCGCGCGCGCGACCCATACGCCTTCCCTCTTGTCCGTCCAAGCGAGCGAATGCAGCCCGGCGCCGAAAGCGAGCGCCATCAGCTCGTGGTACGCCGGATGGTATTCGACCGCGTCGCTGCGGTTGCCGAACCGGTCGTGGGTTCTCAGCTCGGGCGCGTAACGGTTCGCCTGCATCGCGAGCGTTTGCATCCGCTCGCTGCCGACGAGATCTCCCATGCGGCTTGCGCGCTCGGCGATCCAGCCGCCGCCTTCCCGTTTCACTGCCTCGACGAGGACCCGATCCGCTGACCAGGCGTTGTAGCCGACCAGGGGCGGCGGCTGGTTGGCGGACTGGGGCGCGACCTCGAGGCGAGGATCGCTCACGGTCTCGACCGACGCATATCGGTTACCCGAGTCAATGCGGCACGCTCCCCCACAGCTGCTTCAACCGGGCATCACGTCCGCAGCCGGTTCGGTAGAACTTGTACCTCACCGGATTTTTGACGTAAAAATCCTGGTGATAGTCTTCAGCGCGCCAGAACTCTCCGGCCGGCACGACAGGTGTGACGATATCGTCCTTGAACGGTTTCGCCTTCGCGAGCATCCCCTTGGAGACCTCGGCGAGGCGTCTCTGCTCGTCGGTGTGATAGAAGATCGCGGTGCGGTACTGGCTTCCTATGTCGCAAAACTGCCGGTCTCGCACGGTAGGATCGACGTTTTTCCAGAACACTTCGAGGAGCTTTTCGTAGGTCACCTTCCTCGGATCGTAGACGACCTGCACGACCTCCGCGTGCCCCGTGGTTCCCGAGGACACCTCCTCGTAGCTGGGATTTTTCTGGGTTCCCCCCATATAGCCTGAGG
>VBDE01000121.1 GCA_005883665.1 Betaproteobacteria bacterium | reverse complement strand
CTCCTTCTCCCGCGCGAGGTAGAGCCCTTCGTTCTCGTCGACGAGGTGCCGCATGAGCAGCATCCGCAGGCCCACGTCGAGCGCATAGTTGAGATCGCGCCGCGGCACGTAGACGTGCGCAGCGGAGCGATCGAGCCGCTCGATGAGCCGCTCGACCTCGGCCTTCAGCTCGAGCGACGAGAGCCTGCGCTCGGGGTTGTGCACGAACACGGTCGCCATCAGCGGCACCGGCACGATCGGCACGATCCGGCCGACCGAGCGCATGAGGTGCCCACCCAGGGCCGCAGTCGCGCGCCTGCGTTCCTCGCCCGGGAGCCGCTGGAAATCCACGCCGCGCGAGCCGCAGTAGGCGCGCATCGAGACCGGCGCGCCGAAATTCACGCAGGCGTAGCCGAAGCGATGCCATTCGCTCTTCAACATGAGCCTGAGATTGCGCGCAACGAACGACACGGTGTTCCACAGCGTCCTGGGGCGGCCCACGCTCGGCGCGCCCGGATCGATCGAGCGCAGCAGGCTGCGGTCCTCGAGGACGCGGTCGTAGTTGATCCCGAGCGGCACGAACACGAGATCGCGCTCGCCCTCGATCCGGAAGCCGCGCATCATGTAATCGATCACGCCGAGCTTCGGCTCGCGGATGAACCCGTCGCGCGTGAGGCCCCCTTCCGGGAAGACCGCCTGCGGGACGCCCGCCTCCGTCGCCATCACGATGTAGCGCTCCAGCACGCGCCGGTAGAGCTCGTCCTTCGAGTCGCGGCGCACGAAGTAGGCGCCCATGGCGCGGACGAGCGCCGAGAGCGGCCAGATGCGCGCCCACTCGCCCACGGCGTAGGAGAGCGCAGCCTGATCCGCGGCGAGATACGCGGCGAGGACATAGTCCATGTTGGAGCGGTGGTTCATCACGAACACTACGGTCGCGTCGGAGCCGACCTTCGCGATGCCCTCCGAATCGATGTACCCGATTCGCACGCGGTAAAGGGAGCGCGCGATCCGGCGCCCGATCCAGTAGCCGATGCGGAAGTAGAAGTAGGCGTTGAAAGCCGGGACGATCTCGCGCGCGTAGCGCTCGACCTTGCGCAGCGCTGCGGGCAGAGTGAGGTCCTTGTCGCGCGCGTACTTCTCGGCGGCGGCCTGCACCCTGCCGTCGGCGAGCAGGCTGTGGATGAGCGCCTGGCGCTTGGTGCGCTGGAAGGGCCGGATGCCGATGCGCAGGCGCTCGCCCAGCTCGTCGATCACCTGGTTTGCGGGATGCGTCACCAGGAATCGCAGCGCAGGCACGACCGCGTGCTCGTAGAGCGCCCAGGCGGCGAGCGCCGCCATCACGACTAGCAGCCAGGCCGGGACTGCTACGCCATCGCTCATCACCTCGCCTCGTCCGCCAGGAGCTCGCTTACGGCCGCCTCGACGTGCAGCCGGGCGGTGTCGAGCAGCGTCATGCCGATATCGATTGCGTCGCGCAACAACAAAGGCAGCTCGGTGCCGCCGAGGATCAGCGCTTCGATGCCATGCCGGTTTTTCATCTGCCGCGCGATCGCGACATACCGGTCGCGCGTTTCGGCCCGGACCACTCCGTTGACGAGCTCGTTCAGGTAGGTGTCGTGGATGAATTCCAGGTCGACCGGCTCGGGGACCACGATTTCCATCCCTTCGCGTGCAAAAACTCTCTGGTAGAAGCCGCCTTGCATGGTGAAGCGAGTTCCGAACAGTCCCAGCCGTTCGAGCTTTCGGGCGATCGCTTCCCGGCAGGCCGTCTCGACGATGCTGATGAGCGGGATGGGCGAGGTGCGCTGGACCTCGTCGAACACGATGTGCGGCGTGTTGGAGGACAACAGCCCGTGCGTCGCGCCGGCCCGCGCGAGGCGGCGGATTTCCTCGAGCATGTACGCGGCCAAACCCGCCAGGTCGTTCGAGCTGACGAGCTTCAGGGCCTTTGCGAGATCGATGCTGTTGATGACGACGGGAGGATAACCCCCGTCCGGCCTGCGCTCCCGATAGGTCGAGATGAAGAGCCGGTAATAATCGATCGTGGATTCCGGACCGATGCCGCCGACGATGCCGATCAGCTTCATCGCGACTGCAGCGAACGCGCCTACGGCTCCTGCGAATCCATCAGGATGAAGGCGACGCGGCAGGGCTTGCCGCTGCGGTTCACCCAGGCGTGGTTGGTCGCCTGCTGGACGACGACGTCGCCCGCCTTCAGATGCACCTCGCTGTCGTCGAGCAGCATGTCGATCTCGCCCGACATGATGATCGCGTAGTCAAGGCTGCGCGTGCGGTGCATCATCGGATGACGCGGCGGCAGGCCCTTCGCGGGCGCGTGGTCGCCGACGACTTTCATCATCAGGTTGATGTCCATCTTCTTTTCCATCTCGGGCGAAAGCGGCACAAAATCGACTATGCGAAAGATCGTGCCGTTTTTCGGGGGAACAAGTCCGACCTTGGTCAATGCCCGATCGGCGCTCCAGTTGAAATCGGGCAGGGTCCTGTCCGTGACCCACATTTCTCCCGCCGGATTCGGCGATCGAAAGCTTTTCAGCTGCACGGACCCGTCGTACATCACGACCGCCTTGCCGGAGGAGTCGAGCTTGGTGACGACGCGTCGCACTTCGGGCGGCTGCTGCGCGGCGACCGAACCGGCGAAGATCAACGCGACACCCGGAATCACCCACGATAGATTGTTTGTCATTGGCTTTCTCCAAAAAAACGATTGGCGTCGGGTCCGGCCTTACGCGGGCTTCGCCCCGGCGCGCGTCCTGTCGAGCACCGTCATGGCGGAGGCGACGACGCTCGCCACGTCGGCGAGGTTCGACGGAACGATCATGGTGTTGTTGGTCTTGGCAAGATTGCCGAAGGCGCCGATGTAGAGCTCGGCGACCTTGAGGTTCGCGGCCTGCAGGCCGCCTTCCTTGCCGATCGCCTCGGCGACGACGTTCACCGCCGCGGCGGTCGCATCCGCGACCACGCGCAGGGCAGTCGCCTCGCCCTGCGCCTTGTTGATCGCAGACTGCTTCTGGCCTTCGGAGGTGAGGATCGCCGCCTGCTTCTCGCCTTCCGCCAAGTTGATCTCCTGCTGCTTCTCGCCTTCGGACTTGGCGATCAGCGCGCGCTTCTCGCGCTCGGCGGTGATCTGCGCCTGCATCGCGCGCAGGATCGCCTCGGGCGGCGTCAAGTTCTTCACCTCGTAGCGCAGCACCTTCACGCCCCAGGAGCGGCCGGCTTCGTCGAGCACCGCGACGATCTGGCGGTTGATCACGTCGCGGCTCTGCAGCGACTGGTCGAGCTCCATCTTGCCGACCTCCGAGCGCAGCGTCGTCTGCGCGAGCTGCGTGATCGCCGTGACGTAGTCGGACGTTCCGTAGGAAGCGAGGCGCGGATCGGTGACCTGGAAATAGATGAGGCCGTCCACCACGAGCTGCGTGTTGTCCTTGGTGATGCACACCTGCTCGGCGACGTCGAGCGGCACTTCTTTCAACGAGTGCCGATAGGCGACGCGGTCGATGAACGGGATGATGACGTTCAGCCCCGGCTCAAGCACCTGGTGGAATTTGCCGAGCCGCTCGACGACCCAGGCGCTCTGCTGCGGCACCACGCGCACGCCTTCGACCACGAACACCACCGCCAGCGCGATGATGGCGAAAGGGATCCAAAGCGGACGGATCGGCTCGTAGCCGTAGATGAGGACCGTGGCGATGAGGACGCCGATTATCTTTAAAAGCATGCTGCCTCCCGCTGAGCGTGAGATTTCGTCCGCAGCGTGCGCAAGATCAGGCGGGCCGCGTCTTGGAAACTTTGAGGGTGCTGCCATCGACCGAAGTGATATAGAGGATTTCGCCGGGCTCGCCCGCGGCGTCGCCCGCGACCTGCGCGTCCCAGAGCGCGTCGCGGTACTTCACGCGCGCGTGGCCGGCACTCTTGTTCACCCAGGAGTCGAAGGCGGCCGGCTGGCCGAAATCCAGCCCCTGCATGCGCTTCGGACTGAGCGTCTGCCTGTACCGGTGCACCCAGACGACGCCCGCGACGACGACGATCGCCGCGGCGACCGCCTGCCACACGAACGCGCCGCCGGCGTAGCCGATGCCTGCGCCGACCAGGGCCGCGATGCCGAGTACGAGGAGGTAGAACGTCCCCGTCACCAGCTCGACGATGATGAGGATGAAGCCCGCGATCAGCCAGGCGAGGGAAATGTCCACGGGGCGCGAAAGGAAGACACGGGCGCGCCTATGCTACCTCAAGCGTCAAAACCGGGGACAGACCACGGTTTTTTTCCCGCAAGCGGCGCGCTTTCGAGCGGCCAACCCACTTAGCCGCCGATGACGACGGTGCGCATGGCGAGGAAGGGTTTGTGCCGGATGGACTAGTGCCCTTCGAGATTATGTTCACGACGCGGCGGCTTACGATGGCTACGTGGCCGGACAGCGTTACTCTGGCGATACAGGAATCCGGGACCCTTTGCCGCCTGAGCCAACCTCAAGCCCGGGAGGACGTGAGTGAAACATGCGCAAATTTAATGT
>VBDE01000176.1 GCA_005883665.1 Betaproteobacteria bacterium | reverse complement strand
CTGGGTGGACGACGCGCGCCTGGTGGTGCTCAACGCGCGCTCGGCGGCCGCGCACGGCGCCGCAATCCAGACCCACACCCGGTTCGTGTCGGCGCGGCGCGAGGGCGGGGAGTGGGCCGCGGCCTTGAACGGAGAGCGGGGCAGCCGCACGGTGCGCGCGAGCGCGATCGTGAACGCCGCCGGGCCCTGGGTGAGGCAGGTGCTCGACGAGGCGCTCAAGATCAAGCTTCCCGCGACGGTGCGCCTGGTGAAGGGCAGCCATATCGTCGTGCCGCGCATCCACGAGGAGCGCCACGCTTTCATCCTGCAGAACCCGGACCGGCGCGTGATCTTCATGATTCCCTACGAGCGGCAGTTCACCCTCGTCGGCACGACCGACGTTCCGGTCACGCGCGACGACTACCGGGCGAAGATCTCGCGCAATGAGATCGACTACCTGTGCGAGGCGGCAAGCCGCTACGCCGAGAAGCCCATCACTCCCGGCATGGTGGTGTGGAGCTATTCGGGCGTGCGCCCGCTCTACGACGACGGGAGCGAAAATCCATCGGCGGTGACCCGCGATTACCACCTGCTGCTCGACACCGGAGCTGAGCCGAACGGCGCGCCGGTCCTTTCGGTGTTCGGCGGCAAGATCACCACTTATCGAAAGCTCGCCGAGCAGGCGATGGAAAAGCTCTCCGGGCGTTTTCCCGGGAAGCCCGGTTGGACGCACACCGAGCCCCTCCCCGGCGGGAATCTCGAAGGACGGAGCTTTCGCGGCCTGCTCCTCGATTACCGCAGGCGCCATCCGCACCTGCCGAAGGTCTGGCTCACGCGCGTGCTCCGCAGGCACGGGGCGCTCGCCGAGGAAATCATCGGCGACGCGCGCGAGGAGCGCGAGCTCGGCAGCAACTTCGGCGGCGGCCTCTACGAGCACGAGCTCGAATACCTCGTCAGGAACGAATGGGCGCACGAGGCCGAGGATGTGCTGTGGCGGCGCACCAAGTGCGGGCTGCACATGACCACGGCCGAGAAGACGCGAGTGCGCGCCTGGCTGGCGGAAAAGGCGTGAGCTGAGGTGGAGTGGTGGCTGGCCTATGCCGCGGTCGGAGCGGTCGTCGGCTTCTTCGCCGGAATGCTGGGCATCGGCGGCGGGGCGATCATGGTGCCGCTCCTGGTCTGGTTCTTCGAGGCGCAGGGCCTGCCGAAGTCCCATATCCTGCATCTGGCCGTGGGCACTGCGATGGCGACCATCCTCTTCACCTCGGTGGCGAGCGTGCGCGCGCACGCCGCGCGGGGCGCGATCCGCTGGGACATCGCGAGGAACGTCACGCCGGGCATCCTGGCCGGCGGCGTGGTCGGCTCGTGGATCGCGAGCTTCATTCCCCCGCTCGTTTTCGCTGCGCTCTTCACCGCGGTCGTCTACATCGCCGCGACCAATCTCCTGCTCGACCGCAATCCCAAGCCATCGCGCCAGCCGCCGGGATTCGCGGGAATGTCCGCTTTCGGTTTCCTGGTGAGCGCGCTCTCCGCGTTCGCGGCGATCGGCGGCGCGTTCATGACCGTGCCCTTCATGCTCTGGTGCAACGTGCCGATGCTCCAGGCGATCGGCACGGCGGCGGTGATCGGCTTTCCGATCGCGCTCTCGGGCACGATCGGATTCGTCGCCACCGGACTGCGCGAAACGGGCCTGCCGCCCTATTCGGTCGGCTTCGTTTTCCTGCCCGCGCTAGGCGGGATCGTCGTGGCGAGCATGCTGGTGGCGCCGCTCGGCGCGGCCGCGGCGCACCGCCTGCCCACGGTGTGGCTCAAGAGGATTTTCGCGGTGCTCTTCTACGTGATCGCGACGCGGATGTTGATCACCTTCCTCTGACGCCGCTCTAAGGCCGCTGGAACACGACGAAGTAGTTCTCGCGCATCAGCTTCTTCTCCTCGACGAAGCGGAAGCCCGCGGCCTCGATCTCCCTGATCGCGGTTTCCTTGTCGGCGCGCACGTGGTCGATGCGCTGCTGGTGCGTCTCCCCCGGAATCTTCTGGAAGTCGATCACCACCATGCGGCCGCCGGGCTTGAGCGCCTTGCGGATCGATTGCAGCGTCTCTCCCGGGTGCTCGAAATGGTGGTAAGTGTCGCAGGTGTAGACGAGGTCGACCGAGGCCTCGGGCAGCTCGGTCTCGGTGCCCTTGGTGAGGATGGTTGTGACGTTGTCCAGCCCTTCCGCCCTGGCGCGCTCGCCGATGTGCTCGATGAAGGCGCGCGAGATGTCCACCGCGTAGACGCGCCCGCGAGGGCCTACCGCCTGGGCGAAGAGCATGGTGAACAGGCCGGTCCCGGCACCGACGTCGGCGACCGTCATCCCCGGCTTCACGCCGGTCGCAGCGAGTATCTCGTTCCGCTTCCGGTAGACCTCGCGGTCCTCGTTCTCGAAACCCTTCTTCCAGCGCGCGACGTCGGGGTTGACGAGGAAAGGCGAGTTGATATCCGGCTTTGCGCCGTGCTGCGCGGCGTTCGGCGCCGGCCACGAGGCGGCGAGCGAGGCGAGAAGGATCGCGGCGAATCGTCTCATGCGATGTACCAGAAGTAGTAGGTGGCGAAGCCGAGCAGCGCGGTGAGCCAGTAGCCGGCGAAGGCCGCTCGCATCAGGTTTTTCCACGCGGCTACGTGCAGGCCGCGCGGCAGGACGTTGTTCATCTGCAGCACGATCCACAGACCCGCGAGCGCGGTGAGCGTTCCGAGCCCCGCGTGCAGCCAGGTCACGGCGATGCGCCAGTCGGCGAGGGCCGCGGCTTTTGCGATCCTCACGTCCTGCATCGAGCCCGCCATGACGAGCGCGATCAGGCCGATGTTGAGCACGACCCAGGTCGTCTGGTTGAGCTGGTGCGCGTCGATGTTGCCGCGCCGCGCGAGCAGGAACCCGTAGGTGATCCCCGCGACGAGGAAGATCTCGAGAATCAGGTTGGCGTCTGCGATCAACGGGCCTGCGCCGAAAAAGCCGCGCGAGGCCTCGAGCCCCGCGAGCGAGATCCCGGCGACCCAGGCGAGCGAGCCCGCGATCATGATCGCGGCCGTGACGATTGCAGAACGCATGTTGCCGGGTGCGGCCATGGCCTAGATTACGCCATCGGCGCGCAGCCTGGCGATCTCCCTTTCGCCGAGCTTCAACACCTCGCGCAGGATCTCCTCGGTGTGCTGCCCCAGCACCGGCGGCGCGAGCCTGTGCTCGAGCGGCGTTCCCGAAAAGCGCATCGGGCTCGCCACGAGCGGGAGCTTCCCGGCGAGCGCATGCTCGAGCTCGATTTTCACGCCGCGCGCTTTCACCTGCGGCTCCTCGAACACCTGCGCGACGTCGTTGATCGGCCCGTTCGCGACGCCCGCCGCATCCAGCAGCTCGACCCATTCGCGCGTGGTCTTTTTCAGCAAAATTTCCTGCAAGAGGCGCGTCAGCTCCGCGCGGTTCTCGACGCGCTTGCCGTTCGATGCGAAGCGCTCGTCCACGGCGAGTGAGGGGCAGCCCGCGACCTCGCAGAATTTGCGGTAGAGGTTGTCGTTGCCGCAGGCGAGGATGACGCTCCCGTCCCGGGTGCGGAACGGCTGATACGGCGCGATGTTCGGGTGCAGGTTGCCGATCCGCCTGGGCGCCCTGCCGGTGGAAAAATAGTTCGTGTTCTGGTAGGCGAGAAGCGCAATCTGCGAGTCGAGGAGCGCGAGATCGAGATGCTGCCCGGAGCCGCTCTCCGCGCGGTGCGCGAGCGCGGCGCAGATCGCGATCGAGGCGTACATGCCGGTGATGATGTCGGCGACGGGGACTCCGGCGCGTTGCGGCCCGCCGCCCGGCGCATCGTCCGGTTCGCCGGTGACGCTCATCATTCCGCCCATGCCCTGGATCATGAAGTCGTAGCCGGGGCGCTCGCGATAGGGCCCGGTTTGGCCGAAGCCCGTGACCGAGCAGTAGACGAGGCGCGGGTTGATCTTCTTCAGGTCCTCGTAGGAGAGGCGGTAGCGCGCGAGATCGCCGAACTTGTAGTTCTCGACGAGCACGTCGGAAATCCTGGCGAGCTCGCGCACGAGCTTCTGGCCTTCGGGCTTGGAGATGTCGACCGTGATCGATTTCTTGCCGCGGTTGGCCGAGGTGTAATAGGCCGAGTCCTTGGTGTCGCGCCCGTCCCTGTCCTTCACCCAGGGCGGGCCGAAAGCGCGCGAGTCGTCGCCCGAGCCCGGACGCTCGACCTTGATCACTTCGGCGCCGAGATCGGCGAGGTTCTGCCCTGCCCAGGGGCCGGCGAGCACGCGCGAAAGATCGAGGACGCGGATGTGCGAAAGCGGTCCCGCCATGAGTTTTCAGTTCGCTGGAGACGCGGGGTATTTTATCCGAAAGCCCCGTGCCGGCGACGCGGAACGCTACAATAACGGCGGGGAGTTTCACGGAGCACGGGATGAGATTTCTTCGGTGGAAAACGATCTGCGCCGCCGCGATGTGCGTGCCGCTTTTCGCGGCCGCGCAGCAGCAGCCCTCCGATTACGCGCGCGAGAAGCGCTGGGCCGACGAGATCGTCCCGCAGCTCGTCTCAGGCGAGCCGGTGTGGCTCGAGGCGCCGCGGACGGAGAAATTCCTCGGCATCTACACCGAGGCGAAGAACGCGAAGGGCGCGATCATCCTCGCGCACGGCCTGGGCGTGCACCCCGACTACGGCCTGATCGGCGAGCTGCGCACGCGGCTCGCCGACGCGGGCTACACCACGCTTTCGATCCAGATGCCGATCCTCGCCGCGGACGCGCCGCCCTCGCGCTATCCGGTGCTCTTCTGGGAAGCGGACGCGCGCTTTGCCGCGGCGATGACCTACCTGAAACGCAAGCGCTACGAGAAGGTCGTGCTGCTCTCGCACAGCATGGGCTCGCGCATGGCGAACCACTATGTCGGCGCGCATCCGCTGGTTCCGCTCGCGGGGTGGATCTCGCTTTCCATCTCGAGCGGGGAGTTCGCGCCCATCAAGCGAGTAAAGTTTCCGATTTTCGACGTCTACGCGGAAAACGATTTCGACGCCGTGCTGCGGGGCTCGCCGAAGCGCGCCGCGGTGCTCAAGCGCATGCGCGGCTCGAGCCAGGCCATGGTGTTCGCGACCGATCATTTTTTCGCCAAGAAGGAAAAAGAGCTCGTATCGCTGATCGGGCTGCTGCTCGAAGGCGAGAAGAAATAGCCGTTCCGCCGCCCCCGGCCGTCCGGCAGGCCCGGATGTTGCTTTGCATCCTACTCGTCGGGATCCGGGCGGTCGTTTTCCAGGCACACGCCCGCCCCCAAAACTGACCTAATTCAATTGCGGTTCCCCGGGTTCACCGTCTACACTGTCAGGTTCGAAACCGGGAGGCAAGGGAGGTTTTATGCCGTTGGTCGCAATGACGCGCGAAATGGGGTCCCTCGGGATGGATGTCGCCCGCATCCTCGAATCCGAGCTCCGGGTGCCGGTGGTCTACCACGAGATGATCAACAACCTTGCCGACAAGATGCGCCTGAGAAAGAGCCACGTCATCCGGCTGCTGGGCGGAAAGGCCAACCTGTTCGAGCGGCTCACCGCCGACAAGACCAGTCTTTCCATCTATACCGCCGACGAGATGCTGCAGGTCGCGAGCAAGGGCGCGGTGATGCGCGGCTGGGGCGCCGCCCACCTGCTGCGGCCGGTGAGGCACGCGATCTGCGTGCGCATTTGCGCGCCTTTCGAGCTGCGCGTCATACGGATGATGGAGCGGCTCGACACGAACGACCGCGACGCGGTTGCCGCCGAGATCCGCAACAGCGACGAGGCCCAGGGGGCGATCGCCAAGCGCCACTTCGGCATCGACTGGCAGGATCCTGAAGGCTACGACCTGTCGCTCAACACCGAGCGCATGAGCGTGGAGCAGTGCGCCGAAGAAATCATCCAGCTGTCCAGGAAACCCGACTTCGGTGAAACCGAACAGTCGCACGGCACGCTTTCCGACCTCGCGCTGCAGGCGAGCATCAAGGCGGCCCTGCGCGCCGATCCGTCCACGCGCGGCCTGAGTTTCGGCGTCGACTCGGAGGGCGGCAGGGTGCGCCTGCGCGGGATAGTCGATACGCGCGAGGAGTGGAAAAACGCCACCCGCGTCGTGACTTCGGTTCACGGGGTTACGGGCGTGAAAAGCGAGCTGAGAGTCACCGCGGAAATCCGCTCGCCGATGGGCGAGTGAGCGGCGCGCGGCCCGGCCGGCGTTTTTGATCGACCAACCTGGAGGAGAGTCCATGACCCATTTCAGGCGTGGCGGCATTGCCTTGGCGCTTGCGGGCGCTGTGCTCTCCGGCTCGGCCTTCGCGGCGCCGACGGTGCTGCGCGCGTCGCACCAGTTTCCCGGCGGCAAGGGAGACGTGCGCGACGAGATGGTGCAGATCATCGCGCGCGACGTCAAGGCGGCGGGCGTCGAGCTCGACGTGCAGGTGTACCCGGGCGCGTCGCTGTTCAAGCCCAACGAGCAGTGGAACGCGCTGGTGAACGGGCAGCTGGACATCTCGTCCTTCCCGCTCGACTACGCGAGCGGCAAGGTGCGCGCCTTCGGCGCGACTCTGATGCCCGGCCTGGTGCGCAGCCACGAGCGCGCCGCGCGCGTAAACAATTCCGAGTTCATGAAGGAGATCAAGGCAAAGGTCGACAAGGCCGGAGTCATCGTGCTCTCGGATGCCTGGCTCGCCGGCGCGATCGCATCGAAAAAGGCCTGCATCCGTACCCCCGACGACATCAAGGGCCTGAAAGTGCGCTCCGCCGGGCCGACTTTCGCCGCGATGTGGCAGTCCGCGGGCGCCTCCATCGTCTCGATACCGTCGAACGAGGTCTACAACGCGCTGCAGACCGGGGTCGCCGACGCGACCGACACGAGCTCGGGCAGCTTCGTATCGTTCCGCATCTACGAGCAGGTGAAATGCCTCACCGCGCCGGGAGAAAACGCGCTGTGGTTCATGTACGAGCCGGTGCTGATGTCGAAGAAGAGCTTCAGCCGGCTGAACAAGGCCCAGCAGGACGCGCTCCTCAAGGCGGGCAAGAAATCCGAAGCGTATTTCGCCAAGGAGGCAAAGGGGCTCGACGACGAGATGGTCAAGACCTTCAAGGATCACAAGGTCGAGGTGATCACGCTGACTGCCGCCGAATACGACCAGTGGGTCAAAGTGGCCCGGCAAAGCTCGTACGCCGAGTTCGCCCAGGAAGTTCCGGACGGAAAGAAACTGATCGACGCGGCGCTGGGTGTCAAATAGCGCAGGACCCTGCACATCGAAGGGCGGCGCGAGCCGCCCTTTGTTTATCGTCCCGGCCTCAGGGCGCGCGCCCATCCCATGGATAGCTTCGTCCGCGCAGTAAGGGCGGTCTCGCAGCTGTGCGGGTTCGTCGCCGCCGGGCTCATCGCGTCCGGCGTGCTCGTGGTGTGCCACATGGTGTTCGTGCGCTACGCGCTCGGCCAGAACACCATCTGGCAGACCGACTTCACCACGTATTGCCTGATTGCCGCAACTTTCGTCGGCAGCCCGTTCGTGCTGATGACGCGCGGCCACGTCAACGTCGACGTGCTGCCCCACTACCTCGGCCCGCGCGCGCGCTTCAGGCTCGCTCTGTTCGCCGCCTCGCTCTCGCTCGCATTCAGCGTGGTGCTGGCGGTGCTCACTTTCAATTTCTGGAAGGAGGCCTGGGACCACCGCTGGGTCTCCGACACCATGTGGCGCGCGCGCCTGTGGATCCCGTATTCGTCGATGCCGATCGGCCTGGGCCTCTTGTCCCTGCAATACGTCGCCGACATCTACAATCTGGTCACCGGACGCGAGCCGCCCTTTGGAATCACGAAGGAGCGTGAAGCGTGAGCCCCACCACCCAGGGCCTCTTGGTGCTCGTCGTCACGCTCGCGATGCTCCTTTCGGGCGCTCCGGTCGCGTTCGGCCTGGGCGCGATCTCGATAATTTTCATCCTCATCTTCCAGGGATTCGACGCGCTGCACGTCGTCGCCGAGACCTTCTACGCGGGCTTGAACGATTTCACGCTGGTCTCGATCCCGATGTTCGTGATGATGGGCGCGGCGATCGGCTCCTCGCCCGCGGGCAAGGACCTGTACGAAGCCCTCGACCGCTGGCTCTACCGCCTGCCCGGAGGCCTTGCGATCTCCAACCTCGGCGCGTGCGCCCTGTTCGCCGCGCTCACCGGATCGTCCCCGGCGTGCTGCGCCGCGATCGGCAAGATGGGCATTCCCGAGATGCGCAGGCGCGGGTACCCTGACGACGTCGCCACCGGATCGATCTGCGCGGGCGGCACCCTCGGCATCCTGATCCCGCCTTCGATCACCTTCATCCTCTACGGCATCGCGACCGAGACTTCGATCGGGCGGTTGTTCCTCGCCGGGGTGATGCCCGGCATCATGCTGACCGGCCTTTTCATGCTGTGGACACTGTTCATCATCTGGAAGCGCGGGTTCCGGTCGCACGCGGTCGATTTCCGCTACAGCTGGAAGGAAAAATTCCAGTCGATCCCGAAGATCGCGCCGTTTCTCGCGATCATCGTCGGCGTCATGTACGTGCTCTACGGGGGCGTGGCGACGCCCTCTGAAGCGGCCGGCGTGGGTGCGGCGCTGTGCGTCGTGATGGCCGTGATCATCTACCGGATGTGGAGCGCAAGGAGCTGGTGGGCGATCCTGCGCGACACGACGCGCGAGTCGGTCATGATCCTGATGATCATCGCGGCGGCGGTGCTCTTCGGCTACATGCTCACTTCGCTCTATCTCACCCAGACGCTCGCGCAGGCGATCGCCGATGCGCACTTCAACCGCTGGGTGCTGATGGGGATGATCAACCTGTTCCTGCTGGTGTGCGGTTTTTTCATTCCGCCGGCGGCGATCATCCTGATGACCGCGCCCATCCTCTATCCCATCATCACCGCGGCGGGGTTCGACCCGGTGTGGTTCGGCGTGATCCTGACCATCAACATGGAGATCGGCCTGATCCATCCGCCGGTCGGCCTGAACATCTACATCGTCAGCTCGATCGCGCCGGACGTGCCGGTCACGCGCATCATGTGGGGGACGATTCCCTATGTGGCCTGCATGTTCCTCGCGATTGTGATCCTGTGCGTCTTCCCGGAGATCGCCACCTGGCTGCCCGACAAGCTGATGGGCGTTGCGCGGCGCTGAGCCGAGCTCTCCGGACGCCTTACTCGGCTTGCAGCTGAGCTGCTTTGATCACCTTGACCGTGTTCGCCTGGTCCTGAGCGAGGAAGCGGCGAAAATCCTCGGGCGATCCCGAGAATTCCTCGGCGCCCTGTTTTGCGAGCCCGTCTCGTACTTCCGGAAGCGCGAGCGTTTTTTCCAGCGCCGCGTGCAGCTTGTCGATGATCGGCCGCGGCGTGCCCTTGGGCGCGACCAGGCCCGCCCAGCCGCTGAAGTCGTAGCCGGGAACGGTATCGGCGACGGGCGGAATATCGCCGAGCATCGCCGAGCGCCGCGGCAGGCTGTGCGCGAGCGCGCGCACCCGCCCGTTCTTGACGAAGGACATCACCGCAGGCGCAGGCGTGAAGGTCCAGTGCGTCTGGCCCGCGATCACCGAATTCACCGAAGGTCCGCCGCCTTTGTGCGGGACGATCAGGGATTCGAAATCGGCCATCGACATGAGCAGCACCCCGGAGAGATGGCTCTGCGAGCCCACGCCCGCCGAGGACATGTTGATGGTCGCGCGGTTCGCCCGCGCGTACTCGATCAGCTCCTTCACGTTCCTCGCCGGAACGTCGGGGTGGACGATGAGCACGTTCGGCGTGACGGCGAAGCTCCCGACGTGTTCGAAATCCCTGACCGCATCGTAGGGGACGTTCTTCTTCAGAAGAGGCGCGATCAGCATCGAGCCGTTCGAGGCGCAGATCAGCGTGTAGCCGTCGGGCTTGGCGCTCCTGCCGGCCTCCACCCCGATCAGGCCGCCCGCGCCGTCGCGGTTCTCGACGAATACCGGCTGGCCGAGCGCGTCGCCCAGCTTCGCCGCGACGATCCGGCTCATGGTGTCGATCGAGCTTCCGGGCGCGTTCGGCACGAGCATCCGCACCGCGCGGCCGGGATAATCCTGCGCCAAGGCGGGGGCCGAAGCGAAGGCCGCCGCGAGAACGAGCACGCGCAACGCGTGTTTCATGATCCAGTCCCCTAATACGAGCGCGGCAGGCCGAGCACGTGCTCGGCGAGGTAGCACAGCACCAGATTGGTCGAGATCGGCGCGACCTGATAGAGCCGAGTCTCGCGGAACTTGCGCTCGACGTCGTACTCCTCGGCGAAGCCGAACCCGCCGTGGGTCTGCAGGCACATGTCGCCCGCCTGCCAGGAGGCTTCCGCCGCGAGCTGCTTCGCCATGTTGGATTCCGGGCCGCAGGGCAAGCCCTGATCGTAGAGCGCGGCGGCGCGCTCGACCATGAGGGCGGCGGCCTCGGTCGCCATGTAGGCGCGTGCGATCGGGAACTGCACGCCCTGGTTCTGGCCGATCGGCCGGCCGAACACCTTGCGCTCGTTGGCGTAGGCGGTCGCTCTTGCGAGGAACCATCTCGCGTCGCCGATGCACTCGGCGCCGATCAGGATGCGCTCGGCGTTCATGCCGTCGAGGATGTAGCGAAAGCCCTTGCCTTCCTCGCCGACGAGGTTTTCCGCCGGCACTTCCAGCTTATCGATGAAAATCTCCGTGGTGGCGTGGTTGATCATGGTGCGGATCGGGCGGATCGTGAGCCCGCGCCCGAGCGCGGCCTTCATCTCGACGATGAACACAGAAAGGCCTTCGGTCTTCTTCTGCACTGCTTCGCGCGGCGTGGTGCGCGCGAGGAGCAGCATGATGTCGGAGTGCTCGGCGCGCGAGGTCCAGACTTTCTGGCCGTTCACGACGTAGCGGTCGCCTTTCCTGACCGCGGCGGTGCGGATCGACGAGGTGTCGGTACCGGCCGAGGGCTCGGTGACGCCGAAGGCCTGCAAGCGCAGCTCGCCTTTCGCGATCTTCGGCAGGTATTTCCTTTTCTGCGCCTCGCTGCAGTGGCGCAGCACCGTCCCCATCGTGTACATCTGCGCGTGGCAGGCGGCGCCGTTCGCGCCGCTCTTCTGGATTTCCTCGAGAATCGCCGCGGCCGCGGCGAGCTTCAAGCCCGCGCCGCCGTACTCCTCGGGAATGAGGCAGGAGAGCCAGCCCGCCTCGGTGAGCGCGCGCACGAACTCCGTGGGATAGCGGCGCTCGCGGTCCGTCTCGCGCCAGTAGTCCATCGGGAAAGCGGAGCACAGCTTCGCCACGGCATCGCGGATTTCGCCCAGGTCGTGCTCGCGGACCGACATTTTCTCCCCCGGATGACGGGTTATTATACGGTGGACATCATCCATCACCATCCCGCTCACCCATGCCCCACGTTCCCGCCTCCACCGCGCTCGCGCGCTTTCGCGTCCTCGATCTCTCGCGCGTGCGCGCGGGGCCGACCTGCGTGAGGCAGCTCGCCGACTTCGGCGCCGACGTGATCAAGGTCGAATCGCCACCCGGCATGGAAGCGCCCATGGGCGGCCCGCGCGACGGTCCGGACTTCCAGAACCTGCACCGCAACAAGCGCTCGATCACCCTCAACCTGAAGGACAAGGAGGGCGTCGCGATATTCATGAAGCTCGTGAAGACCGCCGACGTCGTGGTCGAGAACTACCGCCCCGACGTGAAGTTCCGGCTGGGCATCGATTACGAGTCACTCGCGAAGGTCAACCCGCGCATCGTCCTCGCGAGCATCTCCGGCTTCGGGCAGGACGGCCCGTACCGCGACCGGCCGGGCTTCGACCAGATCGCGCAAGGCATGGGCGGCTTCATGTCGATCACGGGGCTGCCCGGGCAGGGACCGGTGCGCGCGGGTACCGCGATCGCGGATCTCTCGGCGGGCCTCTTTGCCGCGCTCGGCATCATGACCGCGCTTCTCGAGCGCGAAAAATCGGGCGTAGGGCAATGGGTGCAGTCTTCGCTCCTCATGTCGCAGATTGCGCTGCTCGATTTCCAGGCGGCGCGATACCTGATGACGGGCGTGCCTCCGGGCCAGGCGGGCAACGACCATCCGACCAGCATGCCGACCTCCGCCTACAAGACCCAGGACGGCTACATGAACATCGCCGCGACCGGCGAAGCGATGTGGCGCCGCGTCTGCCAGGCGATCGGCCGCGAGGACATGCTGGAGAATCCGGATTTCAAGGCCGAGCCGGACCGCTCGAAAAATCGCGTGGCGCTGAACGCGGAGATCAACAAGGCGCTCGCCTCGCGCACCACCGGCGAGTGGATCGGGATCCTGACAGCCGCCGAGGTGCCGTGCGGGCCGATTTACTCGATCGGCGAGATGTTCGACGACCCGCAGGTGCAGCACATCCAGGCGGCGGCGAAAGTGAAGAGCAGGAAGCTCGGGGAATTGCGCATCGTCAACCAGGCGGTCGGGCTCTCGCGCACGCCGGCAACGATCGCCACGGCGCCGCCCGAGCTGGGCGAGCACACCGACGAAGTGCTCGCGGCGTTGGGCTACGACGCGGCAGCGATCGAGGCGTTGCGGCAGAGGAAAGTGATATAGGATCAGGCCCTGTCGGCCCAGGTCGGCATCACTCACCGCTCCACTTCGGCGGGCGCTTGTTCAGGAACGCATCCATGCCTTCCCGAAAATCCCGGCTCATGTAGCACATGAGAATGAGATCCTCGCCCTGCTCGCGCGACATGCGCTCCTGCAGTCGCCGGAGGGCTTCCTTGGTTGCGCGCAGCGTCAGGGGCGCATGGCCTGCGATCAGCCGGCCGAGCTCGCCCGTGCGGCGCTCCAGCGCCGGCGAGTCTTCCACGATTTCGTTCAGCAGACCGAACCTGAAGGCTTCGTCGGCATCCAGCAGCCGTGCGGTGAAAATAAGATCCTTTACGCGCGCCGGACCGATGAGCGCCGTCAAGCGGCCCAGACTGGACATGGACAGGCAGTTGCCGAGCGTCCGCGCGATCGGGAATCCGAACCTCGCCGTCCTCGTCGCAATCCGCAGATCGCAGCAGGCCGCGATGGCCGCGCCGCCGCCGGTACACGCGCCGGCAATGGCGGCAAGGGTCGGAACGCGGCATCGCTCGAGCGCGCTCAGGATCCGATCGATTCGCGATTCGTATTCGAGCGCGTCCTGCGGCGCCTTGAAGGCGCGAAACTGATTGATGTCCGTGCCCGAGGCGAAGGCCTTGTCGCCCTGGCCCGTCAGAACCAGGGCCCTGAGCGACCGGTCGGTGTCGGCCGCGTCGCAGATTTCCCTGAGGCGCTCGTACATCGCGAAGGTGAGCGCGTTCCTCGCCTGGGGCCGATTGAACGTTACGCGGCCGATTCCATCGTGCACCTCGTACAGAAGGTCGTCTTCGGCGGCCGCGTCCCGCTGGACGGTTTTCGAGTCGGTCACGCAGCAGACCCTTTCCTGTCGTTGACGAGCCCGCCGCGCAGCCGCGCGAGGCCGCCGGCGAGGAGCGGCCAGAATAGCAGGATTAGCGCGAGTGTCGTGATCGAGCCGACCAGGCCGTTCGACCAGAACACGCGCATGTCGCCCCCTGCCCCGATCATCGACAGGCGAAAGGAATCTTCCGCCCGGTTGCCGAGCACGAGCGCGAGGGTGAATGGGGCGAGCGGGATGCCGATCTTCTTGAACACGTAGCCGACGACGCCGAAGAGGAGCATCAGCCAGATGTCGAACATGGCGTTCTGGATCGCGTAGGCGCCGATCGCGCAGGACACCACGATCATCGGCGCGATCGCCGAGAACGGCACGCGCAGGATCGCGGCGAAGAGCGGCACGGTGGTGAGAACGAGGACGAGGCCCACCACGTTGCCGAGATACATCGACGCGATCAGGCCCCAGACGAAGCCCTTGTGCTCGACGAAGAGGAGCGGCCCCGGGTTCAACCCCCACACCATCAGGCCGCCGAGCAGGATCGCCGCGGTGCCCGAGCCCGGGATGCCGAGCGCGAGCATGGGCAGCAAGGCGGAAGTGCCTGAGGCGTGCGCTGCAGTCTCCGGCGCGAACACGCCCTCGATGCGTCCCTTGCCGAACGAATCCTTGTCCTTCGCGAAGCGCTTGGCGAGGTTGTAGCCCATGAAGGAGGCGGCGATCGCACCGCCCGGAGTGATTCCGAGCCAGCACCCGATGGCGGAGGAGCGCAACAGCGTCACCCAGTAGCGCGGCATTTCCTTCCACACCTTCAGCACCGTGCGCAGGCTGATGCTGGCGGCGTGGCCGCGCAGCGCGAGCCGCTCCTCCATGGTCAGGAGGATCTCGCTGATGCCGAACAGGCCGATGACGGCGACCAGGAAGTTGATGCCGCGCAACAGCTCGTCCAACCCGAAAGTCATGCGCAGCTGCCCGGACACCGTGTCCATGCCCACGCCCGCGAGCAAAAGGCCCAGTGCCATGGAGATGATGGTCTTGTGCTTCTCCTCGCGCCCCAGGCCGACGAAGGAGCAGAAGGTGAGGAGGTAGACCGCGAAGAATTCCGGCGGCCCGAAGCGCAAGGCAAAAGAGGCGATTCCGGGCGCGAGGAAGGTGATCAGCAGCACCGCCACGAGCGAGCCGATGAAGGACGAGGTGAAGGCCGCGGTCAGCGCCTCGGCCGCCTTGCCCTGTTGCGCCATCGGATAGCCGTCGAAGGTGGTGGCCACCGACCAGGCTTCGCCCGGGATGTTGAACAGGATCGAGGTGATCGCGCCGCCGAAGAGCGCTCCCCAGTAGATGCAGGAGAGCATGACGATGGCCGAGGTCGGATCCATCGTGAAGGTGAGCGGCAGCAGGATCGCGACCCCGTTCGGGCCCCCCAGGCCCGGCAGCACGCCGACGAAGATACCGAGAACCAGGCCCACCATCATCAGGGCGAGGATCTTCCAGGTCAGCAGGACGCTGAAACCGTAGACGAGAAGCCCGAAAGCTTCCACCGCTCTAGCGTCCGAAGAGGGATTCGAGCGGGCCCTTGGGCATGAGCACGTCGAAGGCGATCTCGAAGGTGACGAACATGATGAGCGAAAAGAGGAACGCGGTGAGCAGCGACTTCCAGACTGCGATGCGTCCGACGAACACCATGAAGCCGGCGATCAGCAGGAAGCTCGCCACGTAGAGCCCGAGCCATTGGGTGAACAGGCAGAACAGCAGGGTCGGGACGAATACCTGCAGCACGCGGCGAAGCTGCTCGCGCGTGACGAAGGTTCCGCTCGCTTGCCCGCGGACGAGAAACTCCTTGGCGAGACCCCAGAGGCTGGCGGCGGCGAGGATGACCGAGAGATAGAACGGGAAGTAGCCGGCCTGCGGGCCGGTCGCGTCCCACCCCATGCCGGTGCGCCAGTTGTCGAACCCGAGCAGCCCGGCGAACGCGAGCAGGAGCAAGGAAACGGCGACGTCGGCCGCGCGATTGCTGGTCACCGCCGGCGAGTCGCTCGCCGGCGCAGCGGGATCCTCGACGACGATTTCGTCTCCGGATTTTGCCACTTAGTTCGCGACGAAGCCCGCTTCGGTCATGAGGTTCTTGTTGAGCGCGTCGTCTTCTTCCAGGAACTTGAGCATGTCATTGCCCGTGAGGAAGACGGGCTTCAAGGCCTGCTTTTCCATGTAGTCCTTGTATTCCGGCGTCTGCGTGAGCTTCCTGAACAGATCGACGTAGAACGCGGTCTGATCGGGCGTCACCTTGCCCGGCAGGAACATGGCGCGAAGCATCAGATACTGCACGTCGATGCCTTCGTCCCTGCAGGTCGGGATGTCGTTCCAGGATTGCGTGCCCGTGACCTTGGTCTTGTACTGCATGCGCTCCTTGTCGAACACGCACAGCGCGCGCACCTGGCCGGCGCGCCAGACTTCGAGATTCTCGGAAGGGTTGTTGACGTTCGACTGGGTGTGGTTGCCGACGAGCTGGGTCGCCGCCTCGCCGCCCGACTTGTACGGCAGGTAGGCGAACTTGGCGCCGGTCCTCTTCTCGAGGAAGACGGTGAGGACATGGTCCTCGCGCTTGGAGCCGGTGCCGCCC
>VBDE01000165.1 GCA_005883665.1 Betaproteobacteria bacterium | reverse complement strand
GTCTTCCGCCACGGGGCGACGAATCGCGATCAAGCGGACACCGACCCGCTGAATCATGACAATGTGTCCAAGCAGCGTCTTTTGAGTGAGAGCGGCAAGGAACTTGGTCGACAGGTCGGCGAGTCATTCAAGGCGCTGCAGATTCCGCTTGGGGCGGTTTATACTAGCAAGTTCAACCGAGCGGTGGAGACGGGGAGGCTCATCGGCGGGAAAGACCCAACAGCTCTGCTCGACGTCACGGAAGGTGGCCTCGTTGTTACGCCAATCGAAAACGACCGCCGCGCCGAGGCGTTGCGTCGAATGGTAGGCACGCGCCCAGTCGATGCTACTAACAGCCTCATCGTCACACACAGGCCGAATATCCTTGATGCTTTCGGCAAAGATTGGTTCGATGTCAAGGAAGGAGAAGCATCGGTCTTCAAACCCGATGGTTCTGGCAAGGCCGTGTTGGTGGCGCGCGTGCAGGCAATCGACTGGGTCCGCGCAGCGGCCAAGTAGTGTTGCGTATCACATACGCCTAACCCTTCCATCGAGCGGACGCCCAACAGCCCGCTTCGCGGCCTGTCGGTCGCCGCTCATGTCAAACGTTCGGTGGCACGTTGGCATGCAACGCCGATGGCTGCTTGCAACCCAAGCAGACACTGAAAGTGTAGGGTAGCTGCCGACCGGAGTTGACGGACCCTCGGCCCGGAAATCCCGGCGCATACGCTTTGTCGGGGCAAGCAAAGGGGGGATCGGATGAGGAATTCGCGCACGCGGTTCATTTTCTGCTTTGCGGCACTGATCACGGCGATGTTCACGTTTTCGGCGCACGCGCAAACGTGGCCTACAAAACCGATACGGCTGATTGCAGCCTACCCGCCAGGCACCGGGAGCGACACCTTGTCACGCTACTTCGCCGAGAGGTTGCGGCCTGTGCTCGGACAACCAGTATTGGTTGAGAACAAGGCGGGTGCGCAGGGCATCGTCGGCACCGAGGCGGTAAAGAATTCGGCGCCCGACGGCTACACATTTGCCTACACTAATGCCTCGATCGTTTGTGCCAACCCCTATTTCTACGAGAAGCTGCCCTATGACACGCTGCGCGATTTCGCACCGGTGATGCAGATCGGAATCGTGCCGCTCTTTATGGTGGTGCCCGCCGCGCTCAACGTAAAAACTCTCACCGAGTTCATCGCGTACGCGAAGGCGAATTCGGGCAAAGTAAGCTTCGCCTCGTTTGGAACCGGCTCGTCGTCGCACATCTATGGCGAGATGTTGAAGAGTTTGGCCGGCATTGACATGACGCACGTCCCTTACAAAGGAGCCGGACCCGCAGTGCAGGACATTATGGCCGGCCACGCGACGACGGGCCTCCACGACCTTGCGGCCGTCGGCGCGCTCGTGCGCTCAGGCAAGCTAGTCGCTCTCGCTGTCACGGGGCCTCAGCGCTGGCCGCTGTTCCCAGACCTACCGACTTTCGCCGAACAGGGCCACGCGCTCGACCTCGTAGGGTGGCACGGCATCCTGGCACCTGTTGGCACGCCTCGCGCGATCGTTGAGCGCATGGGGGCGGAGATCAACCGCATCATCCAGACGCCCGAGGGGCGGGAGCAGCTTCTCAAGTTCGGCGTGCTGGCCACAGGCACTACGCCAGAGGAGTTCGCGGCAATCATCCGGCGGGACACGCCACGCTGGGGTGAAGTGATCCGCAAGGCTGGCATTAAAGCGGCGGACTGAGTGATGGATTGCGGATGACCGCTTTTGGCCGATTGCAGTCCTTCACGGATGACTCCGTTGCGCGGACGGACATCCCAAGGCCGGTCCGCGCCTGAGTGCCCTTCACGTGGTCTCATGGGACTTGCACGACTTGTATGATAAGTCTGGAAAACCTTACACAGGTGCAGCACCTGAGGTAAAGGGGTGAAACTACTAGAATTCTCTGCATTGAAACGTAATACTTTCTGTCAGGTATTGCGGCATGTAGACAGCGTTGAGCGGGTTAGAATCGAGCACACGGACTCCTGAACGAATTTGATAGCCTCTTGGGTTTGGGTGGTGGAGGGCATCGATGGACTAAAACCGCCGGTGCGCGAACTGACCTACCATCCCGTTCCAGATATCGCCGGAGTTGCTGAACGAAGATAACGGCCAAGATCTACCAGGTGCGGGACAGACCTTGCCTCGCTGCGGCGGTTGGAATAGGATTGCTCAGTAATTTACCACTAACCCGCCCCGATCGCGCCCTCCGGAGGGTGCGGAGGCGAGCGAGTGACATAAGACAGATGTGCGTGGTTCAAGACAGGTCCAGCACCAAATTGCGGCGTGCCGGCGGGCCCTTCAGACTTCGCGACCGGATTGATTCGCCTATCCCTTCAGGACGGCTGGCGCATCACTTGTCGGCAATTGCTGAAGAGGTGCATCCTGACGCTTGCAGTTTAAGTCATCCGGGCAATCGAAATTCATAACGCAGCGGGAGGAGATCAGCATGAGCACGCACGATGAAGCTCGCCGCGCGTTCTTGATCGGCGCGGCGGTTGGGACGGTTGCGGGTGCGGGGCTCGTGCCCGACGCGCTCGGGCAGGATCACGAGCGCCACGCCGCAGCGAACGCCCCGGCCTCTGCCCACCCGCACTCGACCGGCGCAGGGCATGGTGCGTTCCTCAATGACGACGATGCCGCCATCGTTGCGGCATTCACCGAACGGCTCATGCCCGGCGCACCGGGCAAGCCCGGCGCGCGCGAAGCGGGCGTGCTCAATTACATCGATCTGGCGCTCGCCGGTGCCTACGAAGACCTGCAGGATTTCTACCGGCGCGGGCTGGCTTCGCTCGATGCGTACTGCCGCAAGACCCATAACGCGCCGTTCCCGCGGCTCGACGCCGCGCGGCAAGACAAAGTGATCACGGCTCTCGAAGAAGGCAAGGCGACCGGCTTCACCTGGCCCACGGCGCAGGCGTTCTTCAACACGGTGCGCACGCACACGATGGAAGGCATGTTCGCTGACCCGATCTACGGCGGCAACAAGGACTTCGCAGGCTGGCGCCTGGTGAGCTTCCCCGGCGCGCAACCGCTGTTCTCGCCGGAGGATATGAAGAGCAAGGACGCGTTCACGCGTTTGCCCATCATCGGCCTGCAAGCGCAGGCCCCCGTGCGGAGGGGATGAGCCATGGCAACTGAAAAGACTGATGTCGTCATCATCGGCGTGGGCGCGGCAGGCGGAGTCCTCGCGGCCGAGCTCGGCAAAGCCGGCATGAAAGTCATCGGGCTGGAGCGTGGCCCGCGCCTGACCACCCAGGACTTCAACCCGCATGACGAATTGCGCTAC
Source organism: Betaproteobacteria bacterium (assembly GCA_005883665.1). GTDB lineage: Bacteria > Pseudomonadota > Gammaproteobacteria > Burkholderiales > SG8-39 > VBDM01. The sequence continues at coordinate 783 of VBDE01000165.1, read as the reverse complement.
TTCACGCGCCAAGACCTGCGCCCCAACATCAAGCGTCAGCCCGTCACCTGGCGGCCGAACGCCAATGCGCGCGCGAACCCGATCCCGGTGCAGAATTACGGCAACCAGGCGGGCGGCGGCACCGTCCACTACGGTGCGGTCTCCTGGCGTTTCCACGAGGACGATTTCCGCGCGCGGTCGCAGACGATCGAGCGCTACGGAGCATCCGCAATCCCGGAAGACTCCTCGCTCGTCGACTGGCCGTTGAGCTACGCCGATCTCGAGCCCTACTACGATCGCATCGAATACGAGCTCGGCGTGTCGGGCAAGGCGGGCAATCTGCAGGGGCGCAAGATCGACGGCGGCAACGTGTTCGAAGCACCGCGCCGTCGCGAGTTTCCGCTGCCACCATTGGTCGTGGATCAGGCGGGCGCCGTCTTCGATGCCGCCGCCAAGAAGCTCAGCTATCATCCGTTTTCGACGCCGCGCGCGATCCTCTCGAAGGCGTATAAGGGACGGCCGGGCTGCACCTATTGCGGCTTTTGCCAAGCATTCGGCTGCCACGTCGGCGCGAAGTCGTCGATCCTCGTCACCGTGCTGCCCCAAGCCGACGCGACCGGCAACTTCAAGCTCATCACCGGCGCCATGTGCTACCGGGTGAACAGCGACAACAGCGGTCGCGTCACCGGCGTGGCGTACTGGGGCCCCGACGGCTCGGACAACACGATCGAAGCCGAGCTCGTCATTCTCACTCCGTTCATCTACGACAACACGCGTCTGCTGCTGCTTTCCAAGACGGACAAG
>VBDE01000164.1 GCA_005883665.1 Betaproteobacteria bacterium | reverse complement strand
ACGCCGGCGGCGCTAGAGCCGGGTCCGCTTTTCTCCAGCGCCATCTGTTCCGAAAATTTCAGCCGCGCTCGGCTCGAGCGGACGCGCTATTCCTGTCCGGCTTCCGTGCGCTTGAGGTCCTTGTCCAAGTCGCCGCCCTCGGGGGCTTCGGAGGTGGCCGGGGACCGGCCGACCATGCGGGCGAACACGATGCCGAACTCATAGAGAAGCCACAGCGGGACGGCCAGCATCACCTGCGAGATGACGTCGGGAGGCGTGAAAATCGCCCCGACGACGAATGCGCCGACGATCACGTAGGGGCGGATTTCCTTCAGTTTCTCTATGGAAACCACTCCCGCCCGCACCAGGACAATGACCACCACCGGAACCTCGAAGGTCACCCCGAAGGCCAAGAAGGTGGTGAGCGCGAAGGAAAGGTATTTGTCGATATCGGTCATCCACGCGACGCCCTCCGGAGCGATCGACGCCATGAACTTGAATACCACGGGGAACACCAGGAAATACGCGAACGACATCCCCACGATGAACAGCACCGAGCTTGCAACGACCAGCGGCAGCACCAGACGCTTTTCGTGAACGTACAGGCCCGGCGCAACGAACGCCCACACCTGGTAGAGGACATAGGGGAGTGCGATCACGAACGCCACGAGAAACGCCACCTTGACGGGCACGAGAAACACGCCGACCACGTCGGTGGCGATCATCTGGCCGCCGGCGGGGAGCGCCGCAATCAAGGGCATGGCGAGGAGCGCGTAAAGCTCCCTCGCCCAGGGAAACAAGCACAGAAACACGATCATCACCGCAAGAATCGCGCGCAGGAGCCGGTCGCGCAGCTCGATCAGATGGGAGATGAAGGTGTCCTGCGTGCTCATTCGCAGCCGGTCACACGGCGGTCTTTTCCGGTGGCGGGGGCGCGCCGCCTTGCGGCCCGCGGCTGACTTCACCCGGCTGCGAGGCCGCACCCGCTGGTGCTGACTGCGGGGCACCCGACGGCGTTGCGTCCTCGATTCTCGTCAAGTCGTTGAACTCGGTTTCGGTTTTTGACACCTCGCTTTGAACCGAATCGACAGCCGTATTGACCGTGCCCTCGAATCCGCGCGCGGCATCCTCCACCGTGCTCCTGAACTTGCGCAGCTCGTCCAGCTCGATCTCGCGGTTGATGTCGGCCTTGACGTCGTTGACGTAGCGCTGCAGTCGGCCGAACAAGTGGCCCATGGTGCGCGCCACGCGAGGCAGGCGTTCCGGACCGATGACGATGAGCGCCACGACGGCGATCACCATCAGTTCGGAGAACCCGACGTCAAACACGGGAGGCGAAGAGGTCCGAGTCGTTCAAAAAAAAGAAGCCGGGACCGCTCCCGGCATCCGCATGCGCGCGAAGACCCTCAGGTCTTCGCTTTCTCCTTGACCTCGCCCTCGATGGTGTGGCCCGTCACCTGGGGCGCGGCCCCGCTCTCGGCAGGCTTGTCCTCGGAGGATTTCATGCCGTCCTTGAATCCGCGCACCGCCCCACCCAAGTCGGCGCCGATGTTACGGAGTTTTTTCGTGCCGAAAACGAGCAAAACGATCAACAGCACCACCAGCCAATGCCAAATACTCCAGGTACCCATGGCGTCGTCCTTTCAATTGCGCTTCAGCATCGGGCCCAAGGCTTCCGGGCCGCCGATGATATGGACGTGCAAATGATACACCTCCTGCCGGCCCACACGTCCGGTGTTTATGATGACGCGAAAACCGTCGGTCGACCCCTGCTCGCGCGCCAAGCGCGGCGCCATGGCGAGGATCTTGCCCAGTATCGCCTGGTGGCTCATGTCGCAATCCGCGAGTGAGTCGATGTGTTTCTTAGGGATGATCATGAAGTGAACCGGCGCGAGCGGATGGATGTCATGGAAGGCGAAAATATCGGCGTCCTCGTACATTTTCCGGCTGGGGATTTCTCCCCGGACGATCTTGCAGAAGACGCAGTTTTCCGCGCCCATCCCTATTTCCGCTCCGCCTTTGCACGCCGCTTGTCAGCGCGCGCGGCCTTTTCGTCGATCCCGGAAATGCCCTCGCGGCGACGCAGCTCGGCGAGCACGTCGGCGGGCCGCAAGCCGTACTGCGCGAGCACGATCAGGCAATGAAACCAAAGATCTGCCATTTCGCCGACGATGCGCAGCCGGTCGCCGTCCTTGGCGGCCATCACCGCTTCGGTCGCTTCCTCGCCGACTTTTTTCAGGATTGCGTCGGGTCCGCGCGCGAACAGCCCCGACACGTAAGACTTTTCCGGGTCGCCGGCCTTGCGCGACTCGACCACGTCCGCCAGCCGCTCGAGTATGTCGCTCATCGTCCGTATATTTCCCTCGGGTCCTTGATCACCGGCTCCACCGTCACCCAGCGCCCGTTGTCGAGCTTCTGGAAAAAGCAGCTGTGTCTGCCGGTGTGGCAGGCGATTCCGCCGCCCTGTTCCACCCTGAGCAGCACCACGTCCTCGTCGCAGTCGAGCCGGATCTCGCGCACCGCCTGCACGTTTCCCGACTGCTCGCCTTTTTTCCACAACCGCTTTCGGGAGCGCGACCAGTAGTGTGCTTCGCCGGTTGCCGCGGTCTTGGCGAGCGACTCGCGGTTCATCCAGGCGAGCGTCAACACCTTGTTCGTGGACATCTCCTGGGCGATCGCCGGAACAAGGCCGTGCTCGTCCCACTTTACTCTCTCAAGCCAGTCCTCTGACATCGCGTCCGCCGATTCAAAGCCTGACTTCGATTCCGCGCTTTGCCATGTATTCCTTCGCCTCGCGTACGGTGAATTCGCCGAAATGAAAAATGCTTGCAGCCAGAACCGCGTCGGCGCGGCCTTCGAGTACGCCCTCGGCGAGATGATCGAGCTTGCCGACACCGCCGCTCGCGATCACCGGAACGTCCACCGCCTCGGCGACGGCGCGCGTGAGCGCGAGATCGAAGCCTTCGCGGGTACCGTCGCGGTCCATGCTCGTGAGCAGGATTTCGCCCGCACCCAGCGTTTGCATTTTACGCGCCCATGCGACGGCGTCCAATCCGGCCGGCCGGCGTCCCCCATGGGTAAACACCTCCCAGCGAATCCCGAGACTCGCGGCAGGCTTCGTCTGCTTGGCGTCGATGGCGACCACGATGCACTGGGCGCCGTAGCGACCGGCAGCATCGGCGACCAACTGCGGGTTCTGGACCGCAGCGGTGTTGATCGAAACCTTGTCGGCCCCCGCGTTGAGCAAGCGCCTCACGTCCTCCACCTTGCGCACGCCGCCGCCCACCGTGAGGGGAATGAACACCTGCGCCGCGACCTCTTCGACGACGTGCAGGATCAGATCGCGCTCCTCCGAGCTTGCGGTGATGTCGAGGAACGTCAGTTCGTCCGCGCCCTGCTCGTTGTAGCGCCGCGCGATCTCGACCGGATCGCCCGCGTCGCGCAGGCCGATGAATTTGATGCCCTTGACAACGCGCCCGCGGTCGACGTCGAGACAGGGAATGATGCGCTTGGCGAGCATGGTTCAGGACCGAGGATCTGGACAGATCACCGCAAGCCGAGGGAAGTTCCCTCGATCCTCAGTCCGGCGTCTTCCCCTTGCCCTTCGCCAGCTTGTCCGCTTCGGCCTGGGCCTTCTTGAAATCGAGCGTGCCCTGATAGATCGCGCGACCGGTAATGACGCCGTTGATGCCCTCGGATTCGATTTTGCACAGCGCCCTGATGTCCTCGACGCTCGTGAGGCCGCCGCTCGCGATCACCGGAACGCGCAACTCCCTCGCGAGCTTCAGCGTCGCGTCGACGTTCACTCCCGTCAGCATGCCGTCGCGGCCGATATCGGTGTAGATGATCGCCTCGACGCCATAGTCCTGGAATTTCTTCGCGAGGTCCACCACGTCGTGACCGGTCATCTTGGACCAGCCCTCGACGGCGACTTTGCCGTCCTTGGCGTCGAGCGCGACGATGATGTGCCCGGAAAAAGCCGTGCACGCGTCCTGCAGGAAGCCTGGATTTTTCACCGCCGCTGTCCCGATGATGATGTAGCCGACCCCGAGGTCGAGATAGTGCTCGATCGTGTCCAGGTCCCGGATGCCCCCGCCCAGTTGCACGGGCAGGGAATCCCCGAGCGCCTGCAGGATCGCGCGGATGACGCTCTCGTTCTTGGGCTTGCCGGCCGCCGCGCCGTTGAGATCGACGACGTGCAACCGGCGCGCGCCTTCAGCCTTCCAATGCCGGGCCATGCCGACGGGATCTTCGGAGAACACCGTGGCGTCCCTCATCTTTCCCTGTTTCAGGCGGACGCAGTGTCCGTCCTTGATGTCAAGCGCCGGAATGATCAGCATTGAGTCGGGAAACAGCGCAAAGTCCCGGACGACCGGGACGGCCGATGGAAGGATTCAGGGATTCCAGTTGAGGAAGTTGGCGAGTAACCGCAGGCCCGCAATATCGCTTTTTTCCGGGTGGAACTGTACCGCAAAAACATTATCCCGTGCCACCGTACAGGTAAAGGAGAGGCCGTAGTCGGTGGTGCCCCGTATCAGCGCGGCCTCCTTCGTCTGCGGAAAGTAGCTGTGGACGAAATAGAACCGGGTGCCGTCCTCGATACCCGACCACAGGGCGTGCGATGCGGCCTGTTTCACGCGGTTCCAGCCGATGTGAGAAACCTTGAGCTTGTCCCGGGAGGAGCGCGAGTCCGGCCACGCCGCCTTCGTCGCTGCGTTCGAAGAGCATCTGAAGCCCGATGCAGATTCCCAGAAACGGCCGGCTGCGGGCGGCTTCGATAACCGCCGGACGCAACCCGCGCGCGTCCATCTCGCGCATGCAATCGGGCATCGCGCCCTGGCCCGGAAATACGACGCGGTCGGCACCCGCCACGCGCGCCGGATCGGAGGTGACCTCGACCCTCGCGTTCGGCGCAACATGCTCCACCGCTTTGGAAACCGAGTGGAGATTTCCCATGCCGTAATCGACAACCGCGACGCGCATTGCAGGGTCAGTCGGAAAAGAGCCTAGAGCGTGCCCTTCGTGGATGGAATGGTTCCTTCGGCGCGCGGATCCGGTTCAAGCGCCATGCGCAGAGCGCGCGCGAACGCTTTGAACATCGTTTCGCACTGATGATGCGCGATGTCGCCACGCAGGTTGTCGATATGCAGCGTCACCTGCGCGTGGTTGGCAAACCCCTGGAAGAATTCGTGCACCAGATCCACGTCGAACTCGCCGATCAGCGCGCGCTTGAACTGGACATGGTACTCGAGGCCTGGCCTCCCGGAGAAATCGATCACGACGCGCGACAGCGCCTCGTCGAGCGGTACGTAGGCGTGCCCGTAACGCCGAATGCCTTTCTTGTCGCCGACGGCACGCGCCACCGCCTGGCCCAGCGTAATCCCGATGTCTTCGACCGTATGATGCGCGTCCACCTGCAGGTCGCCCTTTGCCCGAATATCGAGATCGAGCATCCCGTGGCGCGCAACCTGTTCGAGCATGTGATCGAAAAACGGAATGCCCGTCGCGAGGGTCGCCCGTCCGCTGCCGTCGACGTTGACCGAAAGGGCGATCTGCGTCTCGGTGGTCTTGCGGTCGGCGGTTGCGGAGCGCGGGGGCATTGCGGTGAGCTTCAGCGCAATAGCCTACACGAAATCAGCCCTCGGCGAGCGCTTCCGCGAACGCGGCAAGACATCGCCGATTCTCCTCCGGCGTCCCGATGGTGAGCCGGACGCAATGATCTAGCAGCGGCACGCCGTTATGCAGGTTCTTCACGAGCACGCCGCGGCGCCGCATGCCCTCGAAGACTCGAGTGGCGTCGGGAACGCGAACGAGGATGAAATTCGCGTCGCTTGGAAAAACGGTTACGTCGGGCAGCCTGCGCAGCTCGCCGCCCAGGCGCACGCGCTCCTCGTTGATGCTCCGCGCCTGTGCGTCGAGCACGTCGTAGTGCGCCAGCACGCGCTCGGCGACCAAAAGGGTCAGCACGTTGACGTTGTAAGGCGGGCGCACCTTGTTGAATTCGCGGATCCACTCGGGCCGTCCGACGGCATAGCCGAGCCGGATGCCGGCGAGCCCGAGTTTGGACAGGGTGCGCATGACCACGAGGTTCGGAAATTCCGCCAGCCGCTCCATAAAGGTCTTGCGCGCGAATGGGTTATAGGCCTCGTCGATCACCACCAGTCCCGGGGCTGCGGCGATGATTCGCGCAATGCCCTCGTCCGAAAACAGAGTGCCCGACGGATTATTGGGATAGTCGATGAACACGACCGCAGGCTGGTGTTCGGCCATGGCGCGCAAGAACGCGCCGGCATCGAGGGTAAAGTCGGGGTTGAGGAGCACGCCGAAGTAGGGCAATCCCGCGAACCGCGCATATTGGCTGAACATGAAGAAGGCGGGCCGTGGCGCGAGCACCACGGCCCCGGGACGCGCCACGCACTGCATGATGATGTGAATGATTTCGTCGGAACCGTTTCCGAGCAAAACGTCGTACTCCGGCCCGATTCCCATGACCTCACGCAGGCGCCTCATCAGGGCCGGGGCAGTCGGATCCGGATAGCGATTGATCTCGGCGTTTGCCACGATCTCGCCGATCTCGCGCCGCAGCGGCTCCGGCAGCCGGTACGGGTTCTCCATCGCGTCGAGTTTCACCATGCCCCGCGCCGACTGGACGTGATAGGCGGAGAGCGCCCGAATCTCGTCGCGGATGACCTTTTCCGGCCCGGCGCTCACGGCTTTTCCTTGAGCGCCTTTCCCAATCGGAACTCGGCCGAGCGCGCGTGGGCCTGGAATCCTTCACTGTTTGCAAGCGTCATGGCGAGCCTGCCCAGTTTCTGCGCCCCTTTGCGCGATACGTCGATGATGCTCGAGCGCTTCTGGAAGTCGTACACCCCCAACGGCGAGGAAAACCTCGCCGTGCGCGAAGTCGGCAGGACGTGATTCGGGCCGGCGCAGTAGTCTCCCAGCGCCTCGGAGGAGTAACGCCCCAGAAAAATCGCGCCGGCGTGGCGGATCTTCTTCAGCCACTTTTTCGGTTCGGCGACCGAGAGCTCCAAGTGCTCCGGAGCAATCCGGTTGGCGATGTCACACGCCTCGTCGAGGTTTTTCACCTTGATCAGCGCGCCGCGCCGTGCGAGCGACTTTTCGATGATTTCCGCACGCGGCATACCTGCAAGCAATCGGCCGATGCTTTCGTCCACTCGTTCGAGGAATGCTTTATCGGGCGAAACGAGGATTGCCTGCGAAGTCTCGTGATGCTCGGCCTGCGAAAAGAGGTCCATTGCGATCCAGTCGGGCGCGGTCTCGCCGTCGCAGATGACCAGAATCTCGGTCGGGCCGGAAATCATGTCGATGCCGACCATGCCGAATACGTGGCGCTTTGCCGCCACAACCCATGCGTTCCCCGGCCCCACGATCTTGTCGACTTGCGGGATGG
>VBDE01000163.1 GCA_005883665.1 Betaproteobacteria bacterium | reverse complement strand
GGCGGCGAGCATCATCGCTGCCAAAAAAAGACAGAACCACACTGAGAATTTCATCTGCGCTCCGAGAGATATATTTTCCACGCCTCCGCGGCGTGATCAAGCCCCGCGACACCCGGCCCGTATAATGCCAGCGCCCGCCAACATGCGTCCGACGATCCACACATGAGCCGCATCCCCCGCAGCGTATTCTTCCTGCTGTTCGCCGTATCCGGGTTTGCCGGGCTCATCTACGAGTCGATCTGGAGCCACTATCTGAAACTCTTCCTCGGCCACGCGGCCTATGCGCAGACTCTGGTGCTGGCGCTTTTCATGGGGGGAATGGCGATCGGGTCGTGGCTCTGCAGCCGGTGGTCGGGAGCCTGGGGAAACCTCCTTCGCGGCTACGCGCTCGCGGAAGGCCTGATCGGGCTCGCGGCGCTCGCGTTCCACCCGATTTTCGTGGCAGCGACCGACGTCGCCTACGCGAGCATTCTGCCCGCGCTCGGCGGCGAGATCCCGGCGACGCTTTTCAAGTGGACGCTCGCGGGGCTTCTGATCCTGCCGCAGTCGGTGCTGCTCGGCATGACCTTTCCCCTCATGAGCGCGGGTCTCATCCGGCGCTATCCCGCGGCGCCCGGAGAATCGCTCGCGATGCTTTATTTCACCAACAGCTTCGGGGCCTCGATCGGCGTGCTGGCAAGCGGATTTGTCATGATTGAAAGGCTTGGGCTCCCGGGCACCGTGCAGAGCGCCGGGGTCCTGAATCTCGCCCTCGCCGCCGTCGTATGGCTGCTCGCCCGCGGCGCCGAACAGCCCATGAGGGCTCGCCCCGGCGCGGGGTGGGATTCCGAAGCCGCGGCGCCTTTTCGACTCTTCCTCGCGGTCGCGCTCCTCACCGGCGCCGCTTCGTTCGTCTTCGAAATCGCCTGGATCCGCATGCTCTCGCTCGTCCTCGGATCCTCGACGCACTCGTTCGAGTTGATGCTCTCGGCCTTCATCCTGGGCATCGCGTGCGGGGGCTACTGGGTGCGCCGGCGCATCGACTCGATCGCCGACCCGGTCCGGTTTCTCGGTATCGTGCTGGTGACGATGGGCTTGCTCGCGCTCGCGACGCTGCCGCTCTATGGCGAGATGTTCGGGTTGATGCAGGCCGTGATGAACGCGCTCGCGAAGACGGAAACCGGATACACGCTGTTCCTGTTCTCGAGCCACGGCATCGCGCTCGCCATCATGTTCCCGGCAACGTTCTGCGCGGGGATCACGTTGCCGCTCATCACCTATGCGCTGCTCCACGGCGGCCACGGGGAAAAGTCGATCGGCGCGGTGTATTCGGCCAATACGCTGGGTTCCATCCTCGGCGTATTCTCCGCAGCGCACATCGGCATGCCCTTCCTCGGCTTGAAAGGCCTGACCGCGGCCGGAGCCGCGCTCGACGCGGGCCTGGGCCTCGTTCTCCTGTGGCGCGTTGCCGGAGGGCCGAGTCTGCGACTGGGCGCCGCAGCGCTCTCGCTTGCCTGCTTCGCCGCGGTGCTCGCCGGCGTGCACCTCGACGCGTACAAGATGGCCTCGGGCGTGTTCCGCCGCGGGGATCTCTATTCGGCGAGCGACGCCACCCTGCTCTTCCACCGCGACGGCAAGACGACCACCGTCAGCCTCATGGATTTCGGCACCGACCGGAGCCTGCGCACCAACGGCAAGTCGGACGGCGCGATCAACATGGACCCGAACGGCCCGCGCGTCTCGGACGAAATCACGATGACCCTCACGGCGGCGATTCCCCTGGCTTACAGACCCGACGCGGCGAGCGCCGCGGTCATCGGAATCGGAACGGGTCTCACGACGCACACGCTCCTCGGCTCGAACGCCCTGCGCTCGGTCGAGACGATCGAGATCGAGCCTGCGATGGCCGAGGCGTCGCGGCGCTTTTCTCCGCGAAATACCAACGCCTTCGCCGATCCGCGCAGCCACATCTTCTTCGACGATGCGAAGACGTTCTTCTCGACGCACAACCGCAGGTACGACATCATCATCTCGGAGCCGTCCAACCCCTGGGTCAGCGGTGTCTCGAGCCTGTTTACCGGCGAGTTCTATCGGCTGGCGCGCCGCCACCTCAATCCGGACGGAATCCTGGTCCAATGGTTCCAGATGTACGAGATCGACGCGAGTCTCGTCGCCTCGGTGCTGCGCGCACTCGGCGAGAACTTTCCTGACTACGCCATTTACGCCGCCACGGGCAGCGACCTGCTGATCATCGCGGGCGAGACCCGGACGCTGGCGCGCCCGCTCGCCGATATCACCGCGATGCCCGGCGTCGCCCGGGAACTGCGTCGCGTGCACGTGAATTCGATCTGGGACATCGAGGTCCGCCGGGTCGGGGGAAAACGCTCGCTCGCCCCGATGTTCCTGACCTACGGCGTTCCGGTCAATTCGGACTTCTATCCGTACCTCGACCTGCACGCGGCAAAGTACCGTTTCCTGCGCGGGTCGGCCGAAGAGCTGACCGGCCTGCTCGCGTACAGCGTGCCGGTCGTCGCTCTGCTCGAAGGGAGCAGAAAGAGCGAGCGCGAGGAATCGAAGGTGGACGGCGACGAATACCTCGAAGCCCTCCAGCTCACGCGCCGCGCGCGGTACGCGAGGGATTTTCTCCTGCTCCACACGGCGCCGGAGCCCGTCGCGATCCCGCGCCCGTTCCAGAAGGACCTCGAGCTGACTCGCGCAAGGCTGATCGAGTGCCGCGATCCGGAGCGTTCCGACATCTGGTTCCATTCGCTTTACCAGCTCGCGCGAACGCTGAACCCGATGCTTTCGCCCGATGATGCACAAACAGTCTGGGAACGAATCGAACGTGGGCCTTGCGGCTCACGCGTGGCGCCGGATGAGCGCCAATGGATCGATCTGATGAAAGCGGTGGGGAGCCGCGCTGCGCCGGACATGGCGCGGCTCGCCGAGGCGCTGCTTGCGAAATCGAGCGATCTTCCGACCGGCCACCGGCAGTATCTGATGGCGGCGGGCATGGCAGGCTATCTCGCGCAAGGCAAGCGCGCCGAAGCGGGCGCCCTGTGGAGCCGCTATCCGAAAGATGCCGACAAAACCGGGGACGTAGGCCTGCGGCTGCTTTACGCCCACGCGTTCGAGCTCAAATAGCAGCACAGCGATTTCTAGCGCGCCCTTCCGGGAATGGGCCTGATCGGCGGCTTGACGTCGCCGCACTGCGCGCGATGGCGCAGCGCGTGATCCATCAGCACGCAGGCGAGCATTGCCTCCGCGATCGGCGTCGCGCGGATGCCCACGCAAGGGTCGTGGCGGCCGGTGGTCTGTACCGTGGTCGGCTCGCCTTTGCGGTCGATCGAGCGGCGCGGAAGGCGGATGCTCGAGGCCGGCTTGAGCGCGATGCTCACCAGGATGTCCTGGCCGGTCGAGATGCCGCCCAGCGTTCCGCCCGCGTTGTTCGAGAGAAAACCCTGCGGCGTCAACTCGTCGCCGTGCTCGGAGCCTTTCTGCTCGATCGCGGCGAAGCCGGCGCCGATCTCCACGCCTTTGACGGCGTTGATGCCCATCATCGCCGAAGCGATATCGGAGTCGAGCCTGCCGTAGACCGGCTCGCCCCAGCCGACCGGAACGCCGCTCGCGACTACGTTCACCCGCGCGCCGCAGGAATCGCCCGAGGCACGCAGCTCGTCCATGAACTGCTCGAGCCTCGGGACGATGTCCGGATCCGGCGAGAAAAAAGGATTTTCGTCGACCGCATCCCAAGACTTGAACGCGATTCTGTTCGGGCCGAGCTGCGCGAGATGCCCGCGCACCTCGACACTATACCGCTCGCGCAGCCATTTCTTGGCGATCGCCCCCGCGGCGACGCGGATCATGGTCTCGCGAGCGGAGGCCCGGCCGCCGCCGCGGAAATCGCGCAGACCGTATTTCTGCCAGTACGTGTAATCGGCGTGTCCGGGGCGGAAGGTGTCGGCGAGCGCGCTGTAGTCCCTGCTCCTCTGGTCTTCGTTTCTGATGACAAAACCGATCGCCGTGCCAGTGGTCCTGCCCTCGAAAACGCCCGAGAGGATCTCGATGCGGTCTGACTCCTGGCGTTGCGTGACGTGGCGGGAGCTGCCGGGCTTCCGCCGGTTGAGCTCTCTCTGGATGTCGCTTTCCGTGAGCTCGAGCCCGGGCGGACAGCCGTCCACGACGCCGCCGTACGCGGGCCCGTGACTCTCGCCAAACGAAGTCACGCAATACAGCAGGCCGAAGGTGTTGCCGGACATGGAAAGTCTCGCAAAGAACGCTCTCCGAGTTTAGCATAGGGGCAGAGCGAACCCTTTGATCGGTATGGCCGAAAACGATCCCGACAAGCTGAGAGGCCCCGGTGGATTGACGCTGCGCCAAATCCACGAGCAGGTGCGGAAATCCGTCGCTCGCGACCGCGAAGCTCAGAAGATGAAAAACCGGCTCGCGCAGAAGCCGAGTCGTTGGCAGCGCTTCGTGCGTTACGTCTGGGACAAAAA
>VBDE01000162.1:7980-12788 GCA_005883665.1 Betaproteobacteria bacterium | reverse complement strand
ATGTCGCCGACGAACCAGGCGATGACCCCGAGGCCGACGATGATCATGACCGACTGGAAGAGATCGGTCATGGCCACGGACCACATCCCGCCCCAGATGGTGTAGGCGAGGACGATGACACCGCTGATGACGATTCCGGTCTCGAGCGAGATGGCGCCGTTCGTCAGGGTCGAGAAAACCAGGCCGAGCGCCGTCAGCTGCGCCGCGGTCCAGCCGAGATAGGAGATAGCGATGATCACGCTGGTACCGAGCTCCATGGCGCGGCCATAGCGCTTGCGATAGAAATCGCCGATGGTGAGCAGGTCCATGCGGTAGAACGCGCGCGCGAAGCAAAGCGCGACGATGACCAGGCAGACGGAGGAGCCGAACGGATCTGCGATGATGCCGCCCAGCCCGCTCTTGGAGAACTCGACCGATACGGAGAGCACGCTTTCGGCGCCGAACCAGGTGGCGAAGACCGTCGCCGTGTTCATGTAGAGAGGCAGGCTGCGGCCGGCGACGACGTAGTCCTTCGAGTTCTTCACCCGCATCGCCGCCCACAGGCCGATCGCGATCGTGACAAGCAGATAAAGCACGACAGCCGCGATCAGCATGGGTGCAGATTATACGGCCGTGAAGAACACCGCCCAGGCGAGCGCCGCGGCGAGGAGCAGGACAATCCATTCCAGCACCCGCGTGCGGCGCCGCTGGAGCACCAGCAGCTCTTCGAGCGCGCGCTCGATGTGCCCGACGCGGTCGTCTGCGAGCGCGTGGTGCAGAAGGCGCGGCAGCTGCGGCAGCATCGTCGCCCAGCGCGGTGCCTCGTTGCGAAGCGCGCGCAGCAGCCCCTTCAAGCCGATTTGCTCGCGCATCCAGTTCTCGAGGAACGGCTTGGCGGTGGTCCACAGGTCGAGGTCCGGGTCGAGCTGGCGCCCGAGCCCCTCGATATTGAGGAGCGTCTTCTGCAGCATGACAAGCTGCGGCTGGATCTGGACGTTGAAGCGGCGCGAGGTCTGGAACAGGCGCACGAGCGCCCGTCCAAAGGAGATTTCCTTCAGCGGCCGGTCGAAGAACGGCTCGCACACGGCGCGAATCGCGCCTTCGAACTCGTCCATTCGCGTATCGGATGGCACCCAGCCCGCCTCGAGGTGCGCCCGCGCCACGCGGGCGTAATCGCGCCTGAAGAAACCGAGGAAGTTCTGCGCGAGATACTGCTTGTCGACCTCGGTGAGGGTCCCCATGATGCCGAAGTCGAGCGCGATGTAGCGGCCATCGGGCGTCACCAGGATGTTTCCCGGATGCATGTCCGCATGAAAGAAGCCGTCGCGGAACACCTGGGTGAAAAAGATCTCGACTCCCGTGCGCGCGAGCTTCGGAATGTCCACGCCCTGCCGGCGCAGCTCGTCCACCTGGCTAACCGGCGTGCCGTGCATCCTCTGCATCGTCATGACGGTGCTCGTGCAGAAGTCCCAATACACCTCCGGCACGGCAAGGAGCGGTGAGTCGGGGAAGTTGCGGCGCAGCTGGCTCGCATGCGCCGCTTCGCGCATGAGGTCGAGCTCCTCGGACAAGTGCCGCGCGAATTCTGCGACCACTTCGCGGGGCTTCAAGCGCCTGCCGTCGGCCCAGAAGCGCTCGACGAGGCCCGCTGCGGAGTCCATGAGCGCGAGGTCTTTCGCGATCACCGGCAGCATTCCCGGCCGCAGGATCTTGACCGCCGCCTCGGTGCCGCAGGGAAGCACGGCGAGATGCACCTGGGCGACCGACGCGCTCGCGACGGGCTGCAGTTCGAATTTCTCGAAAACTTTCGCGACCGGCTTGCCGAACGCGCGCTCGACCTCGGCCACCGCGAACTCGCCTCGAAACGGCGGCACCCGGTCCTGGAGTTTCGCCAGCTCGTCGGCGAGGTCGGCGGGGAGCAAGTCCCGGCGTGTCGAGAGCACCTGGCCGAACTTGACGAAAATGGGGCCGAGCGCTTCGAGCGCCAGGCGCAGCCGCGCGCCGCGCGGCTCCGAGAGCGCGCGAAAGAAAAGCAGGGCGTTCAGGGCGCGCGCGAGCTTGCTGCCCGAAGCGAGCGCGAACTCGTCCAACCCGAAGCGCAGGGCTATCCAGAGGATCTTGGCGAGACGAAGCAAGGAAGTGGGAGCCCGCAGGGCGAAGCGGCCAATTTACCAGAATCGGTCGGCCTCACCCCGGGAACGGCGGCTGCCCCCTAGCGGCGCTTGCCCGATGCCGAAAGGTGCTCGATGCGCCTCTCGATCCGCGCCACGTCGTCGCGCAGCGAGTCGACGCTGCGGCAAAAGTTCTCCACATCGGCGGGCCGGGCGAGCAGGGGCTGCTCTTCGGTCCAGTACTCCACAAGATTTTCGGCAAGGCGCAATGCGGCGTCGCGCTGCCACGCGCCGAGGGCCCTGCCGCTAGAGGCGAGGCGGTGGGCAATGATGTCGCCGAACACCTTGGAGAGATCTTCCTCGAAATCCCAGGTGAGATTGCGGAACAGGTGGTCCACCGCACTCGCCAAGTCCGCCGAACCCTCGATTTCAACCTGCTTTCTGGCGGTCTCGTCGCGAGCAAGTAGGAACGGAAGGGCGCCCGGGGTGATCTTCACGATGAGCGCGCTCGCCGTTTCGACAAGTGCCCGATCGAGGAGACCGTCATCCGTGATCCTCAAGCGCAGGTCTGGAAAAGGCGGGCAGCGAAATTCCACGCCTTGACCCGCAAAGGATCTCAGTCGCTCCGCCGCCCACGGTTGCTGTCTCAGAAGATGATTCAGCCCAGAGATCGCGCCTCGCTCGATCATGGGGTTTCCGGGTCGGGTCCCGTGGAAGCGAATCAGCTGAGCTGCTGTATACCAGCCAGCAGCCAGCCCGAGGAGCCGGTCACCGGTTTTCGCACGTGCCAGATTTCTTCGAACGGCTCGGCCAGCGCATTCGCCTCTTCGCGGATCGAACCGGAAAATCGCACGCTCGCCCAATGCAGCCCGCCCTCGGTGACGAGCTCCAGAAGCGCAGCATTCAAAGTCACCACGTCGGTCTGTTGCGCGCCCGAATGCGCGACGACGTCGCCTTTCAGCGTGTTGAACATGTCCTCGGTCGTGACTTGGCGCAACCGCGCGAGGTCGCCGCGGTCGTTCGCTTCCTGCAGGCGCAGGAAGTTGCGCCGGGCCTCCTTGAGAAAGCCTTCGACGTCAAAGCCCGCCGGAATATTGGAGACGAATTGGCTGCGGTAATCGGGCTGCACACCCGCGTCCCCGGGAAGCTGCGAGGGCGGCGGCGCAGCCACGGTCTCGTTGCCGAAACCGGCGTACTGTACCCGCGGTCCCTGCCCGCGCTGCTTCGACAGCAGACGCATCAAAGCGAACACGACGGCACCGGCAAGCAAGGCCATGAGAAGCACGCCGATCGCGGGCCCGAAACCCCCTTGCGCGAACAGCCAGCCCAGACCAAGGCCCGCGGCGAGTCCGGCAAGGGGTGCAAACCAGCGTCCCGGCCCGGACGGTTGCGGCGTCGTTGCCGGCTGCTGCTGCGTCGGAGGAGTCGCCTGCTTCGGAGGCGCGGTGACCTGGCGTTGGACTCCGAGACTTCTGCCGCCACCGAGCCTGGCCGCCTGGACGTCATCTGCCAGGATGCCGGCACCGAAAGCCAGCGTGAACAAGAAAACGATCAAGTTTTTCATAGTCTCTCTCCGCGATTCAAAATTTGTGGGCCCGGTGCAAGGCCACCACGCCCGCGCTCAGGTTGAAATATTCGACATCCTCGAGCCCCGCCCGTTCCAGCATACCCTTCAGGCTCTCCTGGTCGGGGTGTATGCGGATCGATTCGACGAGATAGCGATAAGCCGCGTCATCGCCCGTCACCGTTTTGCCCAGCCAGGGGAGCACCTTGAACGAGTACCAGTCGTAGGCCTTGGCGAGCGGCCGCCAGACGTGGGAGAACTCGAGCACGAGCAGCCTCCCGCCGGGTCTCAGCACACGGCGCATTTCGGCGAGCGCCGCGTCTTGGTCGGTCATGTTGCGCAGGCCGAACGCGACGCTGACGCAGTCAAAGTAGTTCGAAGGAAACGGCAGCTCTTCCGCGTCGCACTGCACGGCGGGGACCGTGCGGCCGCGGTCGAGCAGACGATCGCGGCCTCGCTCCAGCATCGCACGGTTGATGTCGGTGAGACACACCTCTCCGCTCGTCCCGACACGCTTCGCGAAGTCGAAAGCCAGATCGCCTGATCCGGCGGCCACATCGAGCACGCGCTCGCCCTCGCGCACGCCGGCGAGCGCCACCGCGAAGGCCTTCCACAGCCGGTGGAGGCCGCCGGACATCAAATCGTTCATCAGATCGTACCGGGCTGCGACCGAGGAAAAAACGCTGGCGACGCGCGAAGCCTTTTGGGCCTTGTCGATGCGCTGGTATCCGAAGTGGGTTTGACTCACGTGAGCATGCTAGCACGCCGTTAAGACGTGTTCATTTCGGGTGCTCAGGGTTCGCGGCGCGCCCCCGCTGCCTCGAGCCGCTTGAGATAAGCCTGCCAGAGAGATTGACGATTCGTGCCCAGATCGTAGAGGTAGTCCCAGGAATAAATGCCGGTGCCGTGCCCGTCGGAAAAATGCGGCTGCACCGCATAGCTGCCCACCGGTTCCAGGCTCAGGATGTCCACGTCCTTCTTGCCGATCTGCAGGATTTCCTGTCCCGGTCCGTGGCCGCGCACTTCGGCCGACGGGGAGTACACGCGCAGGAATTCGTAGGGCAGCTCGAAACGGCTGCCGTCGGAAAATGAAACCTCGAGCACTCGGGATTTCTGGTGCAGCTTGATTTCGGTGGGAGTCGGTCTGTCCGCGG
>VBDE01000162.1:0-7960 GCA_005883665.1 Betaproteobacteria bacterium | reverse complement strand
GTGGCGTCCCGTCCGAAGAGACGAGACCAACGCTTGTTCAAGACGTTGAAACGCGGACCCGATCGTAGTCGAAACCGTGTTCGAGCAAGCCGGCCAGCGTGACGCGTCGTATGGCATTGCCGAGATCGAGTTCGAGCTGGCCGGCGCGGCGGTACCAACCCGCGGGCAGCACGAGCGCAGGTGACAGGCCCGGCGCGACCGGCAGCATCAATGCATCGGCCCGCTGTGGGGCGCTCCGGTCGGACGACCGCACGGCGCAGGCCTTTGCTTCCCCCTTCAGCGCTCGGGCCCCGATAGTGAGGGTTTGATCTGGTCCTTCGATGAGCCAGTCGACGTGGCAAAGAATGAACTGGCGCGCGCCGCTTGGCCGCAGCGCCACGAGCTGTCGGTGGGCAAGACGCATGCCCTGCGTCGTGCGGCGAAGTCTGAATCCGTCGTCCGATTCCCCCAGCGCTTCCCAGGTCTCCGGACCTTGCTCGCGCGTATCCCGCTCCGCGCTGGGTTGGAACGTATGAAATCGTTCGGCTTCTCCGTAGGAATAGCTCGATGGACTCGCGCTCTTCGCGACGGGATTACCTTCGATCGCGTGGTGAATCGCGGCAAAACCGCTCACCAATTCCATAGGCAAGGGGTGTGCGCGGCGCGGAAAGTCGCGCGCCGGTGCGGAATCGATCCAGACACGCTGCAGCGTCTTGAGCAGATCCTGAGCGGCAAGTCGTGTGCAATCGGAACCGAGTCCGAGCGCGGCAGGCTCGGCGCCCTCTTCCAGGCGCTGGATGCGTGTACTGATCGAGGGGGCAACGCGGGCGAGATCGAGAAAGCGCAAGGTCGGCGAATCGGCCGCCGCCTTCGCCAAGGCGGGCCCCGAAGCTCCTGCGAGATCCACAGCGTAGCCGTCCTGCCAAGGCGCCTCGCGGCTGAGCACGGCCTTGTGCGCCCAGAGACGGGCCCACTTGCGCGTCCAGTCGAGTTCTCGGTGAGACAGGCGGTGCGGTTGGGCAAGCTGCAGCATCAGCACTTCCGCGTACGCCGCCATCGGCGAGGACTCGACGCTCAGATCAGCGACAGTCTCGCCCCTGATCGCGCGCGCTTCGGCTGCCGTGTAGGCTTGGTGCACCAACCTCCAGTAGTCCGCTCCGAACTCGCGTCGCGCAAGCACGCAGGTCCCGATCGCTTCTCCCGCGCAGGCGAGCACGCGCTGGAAGAGTCGGGCGAGCGAGGGCTCGAGCTCGGGATGCTTGCCTTTCAACGCGGCGCTCAGGAGGCGTCCATAAGCCCGAAGCATCGCGGCCCACAAGCCGTTCGCCTGAACGAAGGCTGCGGCTTCGCTATGGTTGAGCGGCAGGGGTTTTCCGGCGAAGCCCTTGGCTTGGTCCGCTTCGGCATGCATGACGGGATAGCGCAGCCGCTCGAGGATCTGCAGGTAGGCCGAATGCCTGGGCGGATGAGCTTCGATCTCCTCAAGCAGCGTCAGAAGCGCGCTGCAGGCATGCGGCATGCCGGCAAGCGCCGCGCGCGCAAGCCAGTCTTCACAGCTTGTCAAGTCGGCGAGACGCGGTTGCGTGTCGGGGAGGAAGTCGCTAAGGACCATGAGTCCTCTTTCGGGGTCTATTCGTGCGAATTGCGAATGTCACACTCTACTATGACAAAGGCATAAACACCGGGTCCACCGAGGCAGGGATGTGAAAAATTTGGCAGCGGATGGCGCGGGAACGGCGTGCCTTAGGCTGCCTCGAACGTGACGCGCTCGAAATCGGCGCCGCGATCGACTACCGACACAAGTCGCAGCTTGCTGGAGCGCTCCGTGAGCACCTCGATCTCTCGATTCGACTTGAACCATCCCGCCGGGACAACCAGCGTTTCCGGAGCCTGGAGGGCGGCGACCGCCGGCAGCAAGAAGGCCGGGGTGTATTGCTCAGCCGCGGCGTTAGCGCCGACCGCCCTGATCCCGGCCCCTTGGGGAATCCCGGGGAGGATCTGGACGCCGACGCGCAATTCGAATTCCACCGAGACCGAGAGCCACTTGACCGCGCAGAGAAGAAAGGCCTTCGCGTCCGCCAGCCGGATCCCGAGCAGCTGCCCGAGTGTTAGGCGCGAGCTTGCGGCAGGATCGACTCGCGCAAGGCGCAGCCCGGAGGCGCTCTCGTCCCTGATCTGCCAGGTCTCGACAGCGAAATCCGGCGGGGGGCCGGGCTCATCCTCGTGGCGCGTGGCGACGCGTCCGAGGGTCGCAATTTGTTCGTGCTGCACCTGGGATATTTTTGGAGGGCCTCCGCGGACCGCGAACGCGCGACCGGTGACGAAGTAATGCACCGCGGCCATCCCCGAGCAGGTCTGTGCCGTGCCGCTTGCGCCGCGGCGTGGGTGCGTGCGTGATTGCTTGTCCTCGCACCACCGCCGATAAAGCATGGTGAGCAAGCTTTCGGCGAGCGGGGCGGTCACATCCTCGCCTAGGCCGAGCGCCGCGGGGGTCTCGCCCTTGCGCAGCAGGCCGACGCGCTTGCGTACGCTGCTCCCAAGCTCGTGGATGTCGAGAACGCGGGTCGTGTCGCCTTCCGGCATGCGGCGCGAAGCGCCGACACCACTCGAAAGATCGATGACCAGGGGCGCGACGCCGTCGCCGGCGGCAGCGGGGGTGCGCCCGATCGAGACCTTCGGCGTCCAGCGCTCGAGCCAGAGCGAAATGAGCTCGATCTGGCGCGGCGTCAGCTTTCCGGGGTTGGCGAGATCGATCAGCAGAACCTGCGCGTAGGTTTCCGTGCAGGTCGTCTGTCTGCCTTTATGGGCTGGATGGGCGACTTCGCTTCCGGCCACGCCCCTCTCCTCGACGAACGCATAGACGCTGTGCAGAAGCTTCCATTCGCGCTCGCTGATGTCCTGATAGGCTTGATAGTAGGCGACCATCTTCTGCCCGGTGCACCACAAGACGCGCTCGCCTATCAAGGCTGCGCTCGTGGCGGAGGCGCCGCCCGCAATCGCCTTCAGGCAATGTTGATATCCGTATGAGAGCGCGTCCCAGAGCGCGTGCACGCTGTCGAGGATCTCCCGCTCCGGCTTGGTGAGTGGTGCGGGGCGGCTGGAAAATTTCTTGGAATGTTCCTTTTGCACGAAGCTCACCGGCTCGCGCAGGAGCTCCAGGATCTTGAGCCGCTCGGCAGGCGCGATGTTGCAGGCATTTAGCTCATCGAGCTGAGCGAGGAGACGAACGTGGGAGGGGCCGACGTTGATGAGTGGCAGGGACTGCAACCACTTCGCGCAGCCGGAAGAATCCGTAAAATCGGGAGCGGCGCGCGGCTTGACACTCGGGGGATCGAAGCTCGACATGGTTCAATCCAGTCTGCGCCTCAGCGCGGCCGCAAGCGCGCCGCGGTCCGGAGCCGGGCGCCGCAGGACGTCCGCGCGCGAAGGCTCGGCCCAGATTGGGCGGGGAAAATGGCGATCGCGCTGATGGCGCGGAATCACGTGCCAATGCAGATGGCGCGTGACGTTGCCGAGGCTCGCGAGGTTGATCTTGTCAGGATCGAGGAACTCGCGGAGCGCGGCCTCGGTGGCGAACACCGCATTCATGAGCCGCGTCCGCTCGGCAGGCCCAAGGTCGGTCATCTCCTTTACGTGCCGCTCGAGGACCACCCTGCAAAAGCCGGGATAATCCGGATCGTCGACCAGCACGACGCGGCAGAACCCGTCGCGCCAGAGCAAATCCCCGCCAGGGGATTCGCATAGCTCGCAGGGTGTGTCGATCAAATTTTTACTCCCCGCCCGGGACGCCGCATCGGCGAATCGTCTGCGCTGCGGCGAAGGATAGCAGAATCGGCCGCGATTACGGGCTTTCCCGGTTCGACGGCGGCTCGGCCGGAACTGCGTTTTCCGGGAAGATATCCCGATAGCTCGCGTATAGGCTGGCGAACAGGGTAGGCCACGAGACCAAGGTAAGAATCAGCGCAAGGGAGTGCAATACCTGCATCCTTCCCTCCACTAGGAGCGCCGCGAACGTGAGCATTATCAGGAAAACCGCGCCAGCCACTGCGAGCACCGCACCGTAAACGAAGAATGCCCGCCAATTCCGCCACACGGCGAAAAAGCTGTAGAAGAGCGATTGAGCGGCGCCGATGCGGTTCCACGCGACGAGCACGGGCGCAAACCAGAAAGCCATCGCCACCGGGGTCGCGGCCAAAGTCGCGACCAGCATTGCACTCAAAACGCTGCCGTCCTGCAAGGCTTCGACAGGGGGCTGTCGGCCGGACAGGATCAAGGTCATCAACGCGCCCGAGTCCGCAAGGGAGGCGATACCGAGCACGACGACGATCGAGACTAGGGATAGAGCACCCAGAGCTATCAACGTACCCAGTCCGCTTCGAAAACCTGAGAAGAGCAGTGAAGGACGCAGCAAGCCTCCGCGGTCGAGCACCGCGCACATGACCATGAAGCTGACGAAAAACACCGGCAGCAACACCGTCGAAGCGGCAGGCCCCACGTAACGGATCTGACCAAGGAGCGTAGCAGCGATCCAGTACGTAAACACCAGGAACAGCCACATCGGAGGGCTCTTGCGGAAAAGGGCGAAACCTCTCACGAGCCACAACCAACCGTTTTTTGCCGGAACGACCCGCATCGCTAGACTCGAGATCCGCTGGTGCTCATCTGCGCCAGTGTGGTCCAGCCGCCGGTTTCAAACAAGAGGGAAAGGACGGGTGCGGCGCGCCTCGAGCACGCGGCGAAAATGTTCCGGGTCATGCGCGTGGGTGAGCTCGCCCGCGCGAGGCAAGTAGAAATCGTACAAACGCGAAAGCCAGAACCGCAGTGCTGCGGCGCGTAGCAGAACCGGCCAGGCTTGCTGCTCGACCCGGGTGAATTCGCGGCCCCGGCGGTACGCCCCAACGAGCGCCGTCGCACGCCCCGGGTCGATTTCGCCGGCCGGGTCTACGCACCAGTCGTTGACCGTCACTGCGACGTCGAACAGGAGCGCGTCGATCCCGGCGAAATAAAAATCGATCACTCCGCCGATGCGGTCTCCATCGAACAGCACGTTATCGCGGAACAGATCGGCGTGGACAGGACCGCGCGGCAAATCGAGCGTGCGGTGGAGCGCCTGGAATTCGAGCTCGGATGCGAGCAGCTCGCGGCACCCTTCGTCGAGGAACGGCGTCACTTCGCGCGCCGCCTCGCGCCACCACTTCGGCCCCCGTGGATTCTCGAGCCTTCCGTCGTAGCCTCTTCCGGCTAGATGCATGTCGGCAAGGATGGCACCGACCTGCCCGCAGTGGCGCGGCTGTGGCGAGCTCACCGGGGCGCCGGGAAGGCAGGTGACGAAACAGGCGGGCTTGCCGTTCAAGGTTCCGAGGTACCTGTCGCTGCGGTCGGCGATCGGCGCGGGGCACGGTATGCCGTGACGCGCAAGGTGCGCCATGAGGTTCAGGTAGAAGGGAAGCTCCGCTGCACTGAGCCTCTCGAAAAGCGTGAGCACGAAGCGGCCGTGCAAAGTGGTGACGAAGTAATTCGTGTTTTCGATCCCTGCAGCGATGCCCTGCAGATCGACCAGCGCGCCGATGGCGTAGCGTTTCAGCCAGGCCGAAAGTTCCTCGGCGGTGACGCGCGTGAAGACAGACATGATGCCCGAGCAGTCGCCGACGCCGGCGCCAGCGTCAGAACCGGCGGATCACCCAAAGTGGGACCCGCACGCCGTGATCGAGGCTCTCGTTCCTCAACCCCGGGCCATCGCCCAGGTCCTCGATCAGGTAGTATTCCTGGCCCAAAGGCGTGGTGACGCGCACCACGCGCCGGCCGTCGATGAGCTGCTCCTCGACCTGGTCGCCGCCGCCGGGGTGGATCCGCACAGGCGGCTCGCCCGGCTGGTCCGAAGAAACGCCGGGTGGCGGCGGCGGAAGCTCGGGAAGGGGCTCGAGATTGGGCGGCTGCTGCGACCAGGCTGGCAATGCGATGGCAAGCAGGACCGCAGCGAGAAATCGGCGCGACATTTATTGAAATCCTTTACGCAGGCAGTCTAGCAGAACTGTCGTGCTCCCGCGGCGTCGCGAAGGGCAGCCGCGCGCGCAGCGCGGCGCCCTTGCTAGAGGTTGAGCAGGATTTCGCGCTCGGCAGCGCGCGGTTGGAAGCTCCGATGTTCGTAGTGCTTGAAGATCGCCTCGACCACACCTTCGGGTTCGTCGATGACCTGGACCAGCTCCATGTCTTGAGGGTTGATCATCTTCTCCCCGACGAGGCGCTCACGCATCCACTGAAGCAATCCGCGCCAGAACGGCGCATGCATGAGTATGCACGGCACGCGCGCGCTCTTGCCCGTCTGCATGAGCACTAGAACCTCCGAAAATTCATCAAACGTCCCGAAGCCGCCTGGCAGGAACACGTAGGCGCTCGCGCACCTCACGAACATCGCCTTGCGCGCGAAAAAATGCCGGAACAGCAGGGATATGTCCTGGTAAGTGTTGCCGAACTGCTCGCGCGGTAGCTCGATGTTGAGACCCACCGCGGGGGAGCGCCCGAAGTGGGCCCCGCGGTTGGAGGCTTCCATGATTCCGGGGCCGCCGCCCGAAACCACGGAGAATCCAGCGTCGGAGAGCAGCCGCGACGTCTTCTCGGCAAGCGCATAGTACGGATGGCCGGCCGGAACGCGCGCGCTGCCGAACACGCTCACTGCCGGACGGATCTCGTCCATTCGCTCGGTGGCCTCGACGAATTCTGACATAATGCGGAACAGACGCCAGGCCTCGCCCGCGGCGTTCGCCTCCCGCGAGGCGCTGTCGAAAGATTTCGGAATCTTGTCGCTCATAAGTTCCCTTGGAAAAAACGCTGCTGCTGGTTGACGGGTCGTCGTACCTGTACCGCGCCTTCCATGCGTTGCCCGACCTGCGCAACGCGGCGGGCGAGCCCACCGGCGCGATCTACGGCGTGCTCAACATGCTACGTCGGCTGCTTGCAGATCACAAGGCGGACTATCTTGCCTGTGTCTTCGACGCGCGAGGCAAGACTTTCCGCGACGAGATGTACGCGCAATACAAGGCGAACCGACCGCCCATGCCCGACGACCTCGGCGCGCAGGTCGAGCCGCTCCTCGACGCCATCCGGGCCTCGGGCTGGCCCTTGCTGCAGATCGAAGGAGTGGAGGCGGACGACGTCATCGGCACGCTCGCGCGCGAGGCCGAAAAGCGCGGCCTGCGCTGCGTGATTTCCACCGGCGACAAGGACCTCGCGCAACTGGTCACCGACCGCGTGACCCTCGTCAACACCATGTCGAACGAGCGCCTCGACCCCGCGGGAGTCAAGGCGAAGTTCGGCGTTCCGCCCGAACGCATGCTCGATTACCTGACGCTCGTCGGCGATTCCGTGGACAACGTGCCTGGAGTCGACAAAGTCGGACCCAAGACCGCGGCGAAGTGGATCGAGCAGTACGGCTCCCTCGAAGAGGTGATGCGGCATGCGGACGAGATCGGCGGTGCGGTGGGCGAAAATCTGCGAAAGGCGCTCGACTGGCTCCCCAAAGCTCAGGCATTGCTCGCGGTGAAATGCGATCTGGAGTTGCCGGTGAAGCTGGAAGAGCTGAAGCTCGGTCCCCGGGACGAGAAGCGTCTCGCCGAATTGATTTCCCGCTTCGGATTCAAAACCTGGTTGAAGGAGACGGCGGGCGATGCAAACCCGTCCTCCCTTGCGGCGACTGGCCCCTCGCTCGCCCGCGCGGACCGCGAGGAGCGCCGCTACGAGACGCTTGTCGAAGAAGCCGATCTCGCGCGCTGGCTGAAGGATCTCGAAGCGGCCGAGCTCGTTGCCTTCGACACCGAGACGACGAGCCTCGACCCGATGCAGGCGCGGCTCGTGGGCATGTCATTTTGCGTGGTTGCGGGCCGCGCCGCCTACCTGCCGCTCGAGCACAACTACGCCGGCGCGCCGGGCCAATTGGGCGTCGAGCGGGCGCTTGCGATGCTGAAACCCTGGCTCGAGAACGAAG
>VBDE01000161.1 GCA_005883665.1 Betaproteobacteria bacterium | reverse complement strand
GTCGCGGCATCGAAGCGCACTGCCGCATCGATTCCGCCCGAGGCCTGGGACGGGTAGTAGTTGGTCATCAGCACGGTGGTCCCCTCGACGACGATGGATTGGTTGGCGCTGTTCCCTTGAGCGACCGTCAACGCGTTCGCCAGCGTTGCGGCGGAACTGACCGCCGCGCGCAAGCCGTTCAACGCGGCTATGCGGGCCTGCCCGGTCAGGTTGATGAACCTGGGCGCGGCGATAGCCGCGAGGATGCCGAGAATCAGGATCACCACGATCAGCTCGATCAACGTGAAGGCGCGAGTTTGTTTCGTCACTTTTAGTCTCCTCTAAAATTATTCCCCCTACGACATTTGACAACTTAAAGTTCTAATCCAAATTCTATCTGCTATTTCCCTGGAACCGCGCTCCTCGGGCAGAGTCACCCCGATCGAACGCAATTCTCACGCCTATTGCCTGTAAAACCATGTGTAAGGCGTCACCGGCTCGACCCGCATTCCGGCGAATCGCCTGGGCTCAGAATCCGGTTCTGCCGGCTCGAAGCTGAGCTGCACTCGAAAGCGGAGCCGTTTGCTCCCGTCCGCCAGACGCTCGAGGTGAGCGTCGAGATTGGGAACGTAAACCAGCTCGTTCCTGGTTGCGTCAAAATACCAGCTTCCCCGCGGCACGGCGGGTTGCGGCGCGCGGAACTCTCCACGGTAGCCCGCCGGGGGCTCCATCAACCAATCCACCGGGTTGGCGCGGGCGAGCGCGCCGATTTTTTTTTCCTCGCCGCGCACGAGCATGGCCGCGACCCGCAGCTGCAACGCGCTCTTGACCGTGGCGACGGTGTATTCCATGACCGCTTTTTCCGCGGCTTCCTGATAGAAACGCAGGCGGTCGAGCAACAGCGCAGCGCAAAGTGCAACGATGCAGACGACGACGATCAGCTCGATCAGGGTAAAGCCCGGGCTGGCGCATCGGTGCTCGCGCGACCCTGAACTCGGCATCGGGACTCTAACGGTTCCCGCCCGAAAGGGCAGCTCGCCCCAGATCCCACATGGGGAGGAATACGCCAAGCGCGAGTATCAGCACCAGCACGCCGAGCAGCACGATCAGGATGGGCTCGATCTGCGACGAGAGAGTCTTCAGTTCGTATTCGACTTCGCGCTGATACATTTCGGCCACCTCGCGCAGCAGCTCGTCCAGCTCGCCTGCTTCCTCGCCCACCGAAATCATCTGCAGCACCACGGGAGTGAACACTCCCGTGGTCACCGCAGTCCGCAGCAGGCTTTCGCCGCGTTCGACCCCGTCGCGGATTTGCTCGATCCGCTGCCCCACATACGCGTTGTCCACGACCTGCTCCACCACCGACAGGGCCTGGACAATCGGCACGCCGCTTTTGAGAGCGATCGACAGCGAGCGCGCAAACCGGGCCAGCGTCGCCTTGAGGACGATTTTGCCCGCGATCGGGATGCGAAGCTTCATCCGGTCCCAACTGTAGCGGCCCGCGGGGGTGCCGACCCAGACGCGGAACGCTACATAGGCGCCGGCAGCGATACCCAGCAGCGCCGGCCAGTAATTGACCATGAAGTCCGAAAATCCGAGCAGCGCTCGCGTCATCAGCGGCAGCTCGGCCTTGAAGCTCGCGAAAATCCGGGCGAAAGCGGGAATGACGAAAACGTTGACGATGACGACGGCGACGCCCATCACGACGATAACGAAAATCGGATAGCGCAGGGCCTGGGCAACCTGGTCCTTGATTTCCCTCTCGAACTCGATGTGGTTGAAGAGCCTGAGGAAGATCTCTTCCAGCGCTCCGGTCAGCTCGCCCACGCGCACCATGCTGATGTAGAACGGCCCGAACACCTTGGGGTGCCTGCGCATCGAGCTGGAAAGGTCTCTGCCGCTGTCGAGGCTGGCGCGTACGTCCTGCAGCATGTTCGCAAACCCGACTCGGGTCGCGGACTCCTGCAGCGCGGCCAAGGATTTGAGTATGGGAACTCCAGCCTTGAGAAGCGTGTACATCTGCCGGCTGAAAAGCAGCATGTCCTCGATCGTCACCCGCTCCGTGCTCAGCCGGCGCAGCCATCCCTCGCCGGCGAGCTCCTTCGGGCCGGACGCAGGACTGATGTCTATCGGGGACACGCCGGTTGTGAGGAGTTGATCCGCGACCGCGCCAGAATCGGAGTTCTCGAGCACACCGCGCACCAGTTCTCCTCTGGCGTTGCGGCCCGTGTAGGCGAAGAAGGGCACGCGAGCGGCGCTAGTCTTCGAGCTGCGCGGTCACGCGCATGGCTTCGGAAACCGTGGTCTTGCCGGTGAGCGCAAGCCGTGCCGCACGATCCCGCAACATCTGACCGGCCATGCGCTGCTCGGCTGCCGCGATGAAGCGGCCCGGATCGTCCGAATTGGCAAGCGCCGCGAGCTCGTTGTCCATTTCGAGCATTTCGTAGATCCCGATTCGCCCCGCATAGCCGCTGCCGTTGCAGTGCTGGCAGCCGCTCCCGGCCATGATCCGCCCGGCGGCCGGATCGCACCCGACGGTGCGCAGCCACTGCACTTCCTGCGGGTCGGGCTGGCGCGGCTTGTTGCAGGATTCGCAGTTGACGCGGAGCAGGCGCTGCGCCACGACCGCCTGGAGCGAGTAGGCGACCATATACCGCGGCACACCCATGTCGGCCAGCCGCAGCGGCGCGCTCGCCGCGTCGCGAGTGTGCAGCGTCGACAGCACCATGTGGCCCGTGATGGCGGCGCGCAGTCCGATTTGCGCGGTCTCGACATCGCGCATTTCCCCGATCAGGATCACGTCCGGGTCCTGGCGCAGAGCCGAACGCAGCACGCGGCTGAACGTAAGCTCGATCTTCTCGTTGACCTGGACCTGGTTCAAGCCTTCGAGACGGTATTCGACCGGATCTTCCACCGTGATGATCTTGCAATTCGGTTTGTTCAGTTCGTTCAGCGCCGCGTACAAGGTGGTCGTCTTGCCGCTGCCGGTGGGTCCGGTCACGAGCACCATCCCCGTGTACCGGTGGATCGCGCTGGTGAAACGCTGGAGCATTTCCGGCGACATGCCGAGATCGTCGAGCTGATGCAGGCCCCCGGCGCGATGAAGCAAGCGCATCACGATCGTCTCGCCGTACTGCGTCGGCATGGAGGAAATGCGTACGTCTATAGGATGATCCCTGACCCTGACGTTGAAGCGGCCGTCCTGCGGCAGGCGCCGCTCGGAGATGTCGAGCCCCGACATCAGCTTGAGCCGCTGCGCCACCGCCGAGGATATCTTGGCGTCGGTCTCGGTCTGCGGCTGCAAAAGGCCGTCGATTCGGAAGCGGATGTGCAGCCCCTGCTCGTGCGGTTCGATGTGAATATCGGACGCTCGCGCCTGGACCGCGTCCTCGAACATCGTCTGAAGCAGTTTGACCACCGGGGCATCCTCGGCGCCCAGGGTAAGGGTCCCGAAGTCCACGACATCGCCCAGATCCTCGCCCAGCTCCTTGGCGAGGGAACTGATCTGGTCGGTCCGGCGGTAGATCCGATCGACGGTCTGCAGAAGCATCGTTTCGGACACCACCGCGATGTTGACTTCCTTGCGGGTGAGCCGCGAGATCTCATCGAAGGCGAACAAGTCGGTGGGATCGACCATCGCGACCAGCACCGAGTCGTCCTGCTCCTCGAGCAAAAGCGCGCGGAAACGCCGTGCCTGGGCTTCGGGCAGTTTGCGGGTCACCGCGGAATTGAAGTTGTAATACTTCAGGTTGATGAACGGAACACCGAGCTGGCGGGCGAGCGCCTCGCCGATCTGGTCCTCCGAAAGATACCCGCTTTCGATCAGCACCCGGCCCAGCTTTCGACCCGAGCGGCTCTGATCCTCGAGCGCCCCCTTGAGCTGCTCCTGCGAGATGAGCTTCTGTTGCAAGAGCAGATCGCCGAGCCGTATCCGCTCGGGACGCTTGGTTCTGATTGCCTCGGCCACGATCCTTCGCTCCCGTCACCGCTGCAGGGCGACTTCAGGTTGTCGTCGCGGGCACGTTACCGCTTTCCCGGCAAAGGCGCAAACTCCGCGTCGGCTCCACCGAGTTGAGCGCGCGCGGAAGCGAGCAGGCCCGCGAAACGCGCCGGCTGTCTGCGCGCGAGCTCGTCCAACTTGGGGAGCCAATACCGGGTGAATTCCGGGTAGACCCTGACTGCGGCGCGCAAGGTGCGCGCCGCTTCGCCACCGCGTCCGGCAAGCGCGAGCAGCACGATCTGGCGATGCACCACCGAAGGCACGGGGTAGAGCCGCATCACCTGGGTGTTGAGCGCGAGCTTGTCGTTCAGGTCGCGTTCGTCGAGTTCCGTCGCCTCGGTCAGCAAGCGCTCGAAATAAGGTGCGAAGAACGACCCTTTCTCCTGGAACGCCAACAAGGTTTCGAAGTCCCTGCCATCGAACGGATCGCCTCGCTTGCCCTTTGCTTCCAGCTTCAGATACCACTGCTCGAACTCGCGGTAGTCCGACCACACGCCTCGTGCCGTCAAGCCTCCCGAAACCAGAACGATCAGAAAAAACCCCCGGCGCACCCGGTTCAGGTCGATTGCCGCAAAAGCCGGCGACACGAGCCCGAAGAGCAGGGCAAACACGCCCAGGAAGTCTGCGTGCCATAGGGGAAATTCGAGCATGCTGTGCAGCCCCATGATCGCGAGGACCCCTAGCGCCCAGCACCGTACCGGGGTGAGATGGCGCCATCCCATCCGGTAGAACCACGACGCCAGCGGAACGGCCACGCAGAGCAGCCCCACGATGCCCGTTTCGGCAAGCAGCTGAAGGAACAGGTTGTGGCTGTGGCGGTCGATACCCGCAGGCACGAAACCCGGCAAGTCCATGGCCAATTCGAATGCGCGCCAGGCGTATTCGCCGAATCCGGCGCCGAGTACATACAGGAAGAGCTGACCCCGCCCGGTTCCGCTGATCTCGAGATTTTTCTCCAGCATCAGGCGCTGCCCGGAGGAACTCGCCTTGCCCCCAGGACCCGTGAACACGTCGGTATACAGGTTCATGAGCTGGACCAACACGAAGACCATCAACGCAAACAGCACGAAGCGGAGGATTCTCTTCGCCTCCTCGGGGCTGCCCGCGCGGTACAACAACGGGACCACAGCGAGATTGATGAGCATGTAAGCCCAGGAAGAACGCGAACCGGACAAAGCCATGCCCGTCGACATGAGCAGGGACATGAGCAGAGCCGGACTCGCCCCCAAAGCCTCGCGCGAATACAGAAACGCAACGGAAAGCAACGTCAAGCCTAGATAATTTGCGAAATTGTTCTGCTGACCGATGACTCCGAACATCGCGGTATTTGGCGGCGACACGAAAATCATGCCGGCGGGCAGCGGCGTGTGGTAGATCTGGAAAAACCCGCTGGCCGCCACCAGCGCGCCCGCGATGGCGAGCCACCACTGGAGAGAATGCGAAACGGCGTTTTCACCCATCTCGCTGCCCAGCCATGCGCCCAGCATCACGATGAACGCGGCCCAGATCGAATAGAGGGCCCCCAACGCGCTGCGCAGCGGGTAGGCCACTTCGCCGAGCGCCACCTGAACGACCAGTACGAAGGTAAGCGCGAACAAGCCGGGGGACATCGCAGGCAGCGGAACCGCGTGCCGGGACGGGGCAAGACCCATCACACCGAGCGCCGCCAATCCGATGACGAAGGCGAACCACTCGGTGTAGAAAGTCGGAAAAGGGAAATAATGGTACGGAAGGAGAAAAGGAACCGAAACCATCAGCCCGCACAGAACCAGGCACAGGTGGAGCGGAAACGGAGTGCGCGGACCGTCCATCACGTGCGCCATTATGGACGATATGAGAGGCCCGGTCGTCTATACTGCGCCGATGCCTTCAAAGCCAACCGCGCGGAGCCTCCGATCCCTCAGGGCCCTGGTGTTCGACGCCTACGGCACCCTCTTCGACGTGCACTCGCTGGTCGCGCTGTGCGAGCAGATTTGGCCGGGGAAGGGTGCCGCCTTGAGCCAGCTTTGGCGTGGCAAGCAGCTCGAATACACCTGGCAGCGCAGTCTGATGCGGCGCTACGAGGATTTTGCACGGATCACCGAAGCCGGCTTGCGCTACGCCTGCGCGGCGCTCGGACTCCAGTTCGACGAAGAGCGTTGTCGCGCCCTCATGGGCGCCTATCTGAAGCTCGCGACTTTCCCCGAGGTCCGCAGCGCCCTCGCAGCGCTCAAGGCTTCGAAACTCAAACTCGCGATTCTCTCGAACGGCTCGGCGGCGATGTTGCGCCCGCTGGTGGCGAATGCCGGGCTTCGCAGCCTGATCGGGACCGTCATCAGCGTCGACCAGAGAAAAATCTACAAGCCCGCGCCCGCCGTGTACCGGCTGGCGACGCAGAGGTTGCGGGTGCCGAAGACGGCGATAGGCTTTATTTCGAGCAACTGCTGGGACGCGTGCGGGGCGAAGTCCTTCGGCTTTCGCACCTTCTGGATCAACCGCGGCGGCGCACCCGTCGACGAGCTCGGCGCCGCTCCGGATCACGTCATCAAGAGCCTTGACGAGCTCCCGGAGCTGCTCCGGCGCCCGGTATCATAAACGCGAGCATGCCTTTCCCTCCGCTGAATTTTTGCTCCAAGTGCGGCGCCAAGCTGGCGCTGCGCGTGCCGCCCGGTGATTCGCTCCCTCGCCACGTATGCGACAACTGCGGGACCATTCACTACCGCAATCCGCTCGTGGTGGTCGGCACGATCCCCGAATGGGAGGACCGGATCCTCCTGTGCAAGCGAGCGATCGAGCCGCGTCAGGGGCTGTGGACGCTCCCCGCGGGATTCATGGAGCTCGGCGAGACCACCGCACAGGCCGCGCTTCGGGAAACCCTGGAGGAGGCGAAGGCGCGCGTCGAGCTGGGCGACGTGTTCTCGCTTCTGTCGGTGCCCCACGTGGACCAGGTCCACGTCTTCTACCGCGCCCGGCTGCTCGACTGCGACTTCGCCCCGGGCGAGGAAACCCTGCAAGTCGGACTCTTCCGCGAGAGCGAGATTCCGTGGAAGGAAATCGCCTTCCGCACGATCTCGACTACACTGCGTCACTTCTATGCCGACCGCAGGGCGGGCGCGTTCGGTTTTCACGCCGGAGAAATCCTGCCGCCGAAGTAACTCGCTTGACACGGGCAACCGGCACCCCTTAGCGTTGCAACACACTTTGCCATGCAACGACGAGATTTCATGTTCGCCTGCGCCGCGTCGGCGCTCGGCACATCGATGCCGGCGGCGCCGGCCGACGCGAGCCCGCGGTTCTATTCCCGCGCGCGGCTCGTCGACACGGCGGGCCGGCCTCTCAGGGGGCGCGCGCTCCCCGCGAACCGGAATTTCATCTTCCACTACCCGTTTGCCGCGACACCCTGCTTCCTATTGAACCTCGGCAGGCCGACCAAGCCTTTCGCTCAGCTAAAGACCGCGGACGAGCAAACCTATGAGTGGCCGGGCGGCGTGGGCGCGGAACACAGCATCGTCGCCTATTCGGCGATCTGCGCCCATCGACTCACCTATCCCACCCGCGAGATCAGCTTCATCAGCTACCGCGACGAAAAGTCCGCCGGAAGCAAGTTCGCCCATGTGATCCACTGCTGCTCCGAGCACAGCCAGTACGATCCCGCCGAGGGCGCGAAGGTAGTGGCAGGCCCTGCGCCTCAACCGCTCGCGGCGATTCTTCTCGAATACGATCCGAAGAGCGACGGTCTGTCCGCGGTCGGTACGCTGGGCGGCGAGCTGTTCAACGAATTTTTCAGCAAATACGAATTCCGCCTCGCCCTCGATCACGGCGGGCATGCCCATACGGTCGTCGAGAGCCGGTGCATAGTGAGCGAGCTGACGCAGTACTGCAGGCAGCAGGTGAAGTGCTGAAAGCGGGATGATTCCCTGGCTCGAGCATGACACGCCCTTCCCGCCGCTCCAGTCTGCGCTTGGGGAGCCGAATGGTTTGCTCGCGGCGGGCGGCGACCTGTCCCCCGAGCGCCTGCTTGACGCTTATCGACACGGAATCTTTCCCTGGTTTTCCGAAGGCGATCCGATCCTGTGGTGGAGCCCGGATCCACGCATGATCCTGTTTCCCGCGGAGCTCAAGATTTCGCGCTCCCTCGGGAAAACCCTTCGCAATCGTTCCTATGAAGCGCGCTTCGACTCAGCCTTCGACGAAGTCGTGGCCGGCTGCGCCGCGCCACGCAAGGGCGAGCCCGGCACCTGGATCAGCGGCGCAATGATCGAGGCCTACCGGGGCCTGCACCGGCTGGGATACGCGCATTCGGTCGAAACCTGGATCGACGGAGATCTCGCCGGAGGACTCTACGGCGTGGCGATCGGCCGAGTGTTTTTCGGCGAGTCGATGTTCTCCCGCGCCCGCGATGCCTCGAAGATCGCGCTCGCCGCGCTGGTTGCACACCTCGAGTCGGCAGGTTTCGGGCTCATCGACTGCCAGATGCGCACGCCGCACCTGGAGACGCTCGGCGCCCGCGAGATTCCCCGGCGTCGGTTTTCCAGGTTGCTCGAAGAGTTGATACACTATCCGCATTCGCCGGGCAGTTGGTCCGGCGCATCTGTCGCGCAGGTGCAATGTCGAAGCTGAACGATCTGCCGCACGCGATACTGCAGTTCTACGTGACTGCGCCCTACCCCTGCAGCTATCTGCCGGGCAGGATGGCGCGCTCGCAGGTCGCGACTCCCAGCCATCTGATCGGCACCGAGCTCTACGCGGACCTCGTGCGGCTCGGCTTTCGGCGCAGCGGCATCTTCACCTACCGGCCCTACTGCGACCACTGCCGCGCCTGCGTTCCGGTGCGCGTCCCCGTCGAGGAGTTTCGCGCATCGCGCAGCCAGCGGCGGGCGCTCGCGAAGCATGAGGGGCTGCAGCACGCGGTGACGGGATTGCGCTTTCGCGTCGAGCACTACTCGCTTTACCTTCGCTATCAGGCGAGCCGGCACTCCGGCGGCGGCATGGACCAGGACAGCCGCGACCAGTACTCGCATTTCCTGCTGCAAAGCCGGGTCAGCACGCGGCTGGTGGAGTTCCGCGACAAGGGTAAGCTCATGATGGTGTCGATCGTCGACCAGCTGGGCGACGGGCTTTCCTCGGTCTACACCTTTTACGATCCCGACGCCGCCGGCGCGAGTTTCGGCACCTACAACATCCTGTGGCAGATCGAAGAGTGCCGCCGCGCCTCCCTGCCGTATCTGTATCTCGGTTATTGGATCAGGGACAGCCGCAAGATGTCATACAAGGCGCACTTTCAGCCGATCTCGAGCCCGAAGAGATCCATTCCTAAACCGGGCGCCCATTCGCGTCGCGGTAAAATGGCGCATGCTTTATCGCGCCCTCCGGCCGCTGCTCTTCGCGCTCGACCCGGAGAGAGCGCACAGCCTGAGCCTGAAGTCCTTCGACGTCCTCGCGCGGCTCGGCGCCGCGTCGCTCGCCGCTTCTCCTGCGCCGCGCGTGCCGGTGCGCGTGATGGGATTGGACTTTCCGAATCCCGTCGGGCTTGCGGCGGGGCTCGACAAGAACGGAGAGCACATCGACGGTCTCGCCGCCCTCGGTTTCGGTTTCCTCGAGGTCGGAGCGGTGACGCCGCGTGCCCAGCCGGGCAACCCGAAACCGCGCCTGTTCCGCCTGCCCGAAGCCGAAGCGCTCATCAACCGCCTGGGGTTCAACAACGACGGCGTGGAGGCCTTGACGGAAAACATTCATCGCTCGCGCTATCGCGGCATTCTCGGCGTCAATGTCGGAAAAAATTTCGATACGCCGAACGAGCGCGCGGCCGACGATTACCTGGCCTGCCTGCGCAAGGTCTATTCCTTTGCGAGTTTTGTAACGGCGAACATCTCCTCGCCCAATACGAAGGATGTGCGGTCACTGCAGCACCCGGATGAGCTCGATGCGCTTCTTGCTGCCCTCGCCGCAGAGCGCGACCGATTGGCGAAGCAGCAGGGAAAACGCGTCCCTCTCGCGGTGAAGGTCGCGCCGGACCTGGACGAGTACGGGATCGAGGCGATCGCAGACCGCGTCGCCGCTCGCGGCATCGACGCCGTCATCGCGACCAACACGACCGTGTCGCGCGATGGGGTCGGGCATCTGCCCGCGAGCCGCGAGCCAGGCGGCCTTTCCGGTGCGCCGCTCAAGGCGCTCGCCACTGCCGTGGTGAGGAGGCTGCGGCGGCAAAAACTGGATGCCGGCGCAGACCTCGTCCAGCTTTATACCGCTCTCGTGTACCGGGGGCCGGGACTCGTCGGCGAAATCGTGCGCGGCCTCGCGTCCCAGGGACGGGTTCGATGAGCGGGATCATCGAGCGAATCGATGCGCTGCTGCCGCAGACGCAGTGCACCAAGTGCGGCTACCCCGCGTGCAGGCCGTATGCGGAAGCGATCGCGGGAGGCGAGGCTGAAATCAATCAATGCCCGCCCGGAGGCGACGCCCTCATCCGCGAGCTGGCGGCGCTGCTCGGACGCGAATACCGGTCCCTCAATCCTCGGAACGGCGTCGAGCAGCCGCGCCGCGTCGCGCTGATCGACGAAGCGCGCTGCATCGGATGCACTCTGTGCATCCAGGCCTGCCCGG
The DNA here is from genome assembly GCA_005883665.1 of Betaproteobacteria bacterium. Classification (GTDB taxonomy): domain Bacteria; phylum Pseudomonadota; class Gammaproteobacteria; order Burkholderiales; family SG8-39; genus VBDM01. The sequence goes on along the minus strand of VBDE01000161.1, from coordinate 2,772 downwards.
TCGATGCAATCGTCGGGGCGCCGAAGCTGATGCACACGGTCGTGACCGAGCTTTGTTCCGGTTGCGACCTGTGCGTTGCGCCCTGCCCCGTGGACTGCATCGACATGGTGCCCGCGTCGGGCGCCGATGCGACCTGGGACCAGGCCCGGGCGCACGCCGCCCGCGAGCGTTTCGAGCGGCGCCGGTCGCGGCACGAGCGCGAGCGCCGGGAACGCGCCGAGCGCCTGGCGGCGCGGGCGCTCAAGGCGAAAGAAGATCCCGACGCGGTGAAAAAGCGCGCGATCATCCAGGCCGCGATCGAACGCGCACGGGCGCGAAGGCAAGGGACGTGAATCCGCAAAAGCGCCGGAAGATCTTCGAGCGGCTGCGCTCGGCCAATCCCCATCCGACGACCGAGCTCGCATACCGGACACCCTTCGAGCTATTGGTGTCGGTTGTGCTCTCCGCGCAGGCCACCGACAAGAGCGTGAATCTCGCGACCGAAAAGCTCTATCGCGTGGCCAATACCCCGCAGGCCCTGCTCGCTCTCGGCATGGTGGGATTGATCGAGCATATCCGCACGATCGGCCTGTATCGTTCCAAGGCGAAGCACATCCTCGAGACCTGCCGGCTCCTCGTCGAGCGCCACGGCGGGAAGGTGCCCGAGTCGCGCGAGGCGCTCGAGGCGCTCCCCGGGGTCGGCAGGAAAACGGCCAACGTGATCCTCAACACCGCCTTCGGCCAACCGACCATCGCGGTTGACACGCACATCTTTCGAGTCGCCAACCGCACCGGCCTAGCGCCGGGCAAGGACGTGCGGGAGGTCGAGGACAAGCTCGTCAAGTCCGTGCCCGAGGGCTTCCGCAAGGACGCGCACCACTGGCTGATCCTGCACGGGCGCTACGTCTGCAAGGCGAGAAAGCCCGCCTGCCCGGACTGCGTCATCCGGGACCTGTGCGAATTTCGGAAAAAAACGAAAGCCTGAAACGTCGCGGAGCTTCAGCGAATGACGTGCAACGAGCCTTTTTGGCGCGAATAAAACGCCGCGAGATCGGCCATGTCCTGCGAGTTGAGGCCGCCGACTTGCCCGCCCATGATCGGGTTCTTGCGCGCGCCGGACTTGTAATCGCGCAGCGCCTTCAGGAGGTAGTCGTAGTACTGCCCGGCGAGCCGCGGAAAATCCGGCCCCGCGGGGCTGTTTCCGTCGGGCCCGTGGCAGGCGGCGCAGGTCTGGGACTTCAGCTTTCCTGAGTCCGCATCGCCTGCGGCGAAGGCTTGCGCGCTCAAACACGCGAGCGCGAGGATCAGGAACCTGTTCATTTGACCGCCTTGCCCGTGCCGCCGTAGTAGGCAGCGAGGTCGGCCATGTCCTGGTCGGAGAGGCTTTTCGCGACGCCCTGCATGCTCGGATGGCTGCGCTCGCCCGCCCGGTAGGCTTGCAGCGCCTTGACGATATAGTCGGGCGTCTGTCCGGCGATCATGGGCACCGAGTAGACCTCGGGGAACGCGGTCTTGTACATGGGGATGCCGTGGCAGCCGATGCACATCGAGTTCTTTGCCTTCGCCGCCCCTGCGTTTCCCTGCGCGTAAGCGGGCAGAGCCGCGATGAAGGCGAGGAGCGCGAGCGCCAGGGACATTCTCATCACTTGTTCTCGGCGAAAAAGCCGGCCCATTCTATACGCTGCGCTCGGCCAGGGTCAAAGACACCACTGCAGTCCATCGGCCACCGCGGCGGCGATTCGCCTGCGTACTCCCTCCGATTGCACCCTGAGCTCCTCGTCGCGGTTGACGATCACGCCCGCTTCGAGGAGCACGGCGGGCGTTCTCGCGGTCTTGAGCACGATGAGGTTGTCGTAGTAGTGCACGCCGTTCCTGCGGTCTGCAAACGGCTTGTTCTCCCCCGGGATCGGATCGGCGTGATAGAGCGAAGGCGAGAAACCGGCGCCGCGCAGCGCCTCCCCCATCGCGGAGGCGCAGGCGAGACTGCGCGCGAGCGAGCGGTTCTTGCGCGAGACGAACAGCGAAAACCCGGAATAGCGGTCGCTGAACGGACGCTCCACGCGGTCGAATTCCCAGGTTTCGAGAAATTGCGGCTGCACGGAGTCGTGGTGAACAGCCAGAAAAAAGCCCGCGTTGCGCGCCGCCGCCGTGCGCGCCGTCAGCCGGGACATGAAACCGTCGTAGCCGATGAGCAAGGTCTTCAATCCGCGGCTGCGCGCGGCGGATTCGATCTCCGCGGCAAGATCGCGGTTGAAGTCGAGCTCGGGGCGCCCGCGCGCGCTGGTCGCCCCCGGCTCCTCGATGAAATGTCCCACGTCGATGGCGACCGTGGTTCGCGCCTGGGCGGACGCGGCGGCGCAGAACACGAGGAGAAACAACGGGCGCACCGGCGGATTCTGCAGCAGCTAGAGCGGCGCGACAAGCCGTCGCAACGTATAAAATGAGGGTTTTCCGGATGCCAAGGTCCGCACAATGCGCTTCAAAGGCTCGGACGCATACGTCTCCACCGACGACCTCACGCTCGCGGTCAACGCGGCGATCACGCTCGAGCGCCCGCTGCTGGTAAAAGGCGAGCCGGGCACCGGCAAGACCATGCTCGCCGTGGAAGTGGCCAGGGCGCTCGGCCTGCCGCTCCTCGAATGGCACATCAAGTCCACGACCAAGGCCCAGCAGGGCTTGTACGAGTACGACGCGGTGAGCCGCCTGCGCGACTCCCAGCTCGGCGACCCCCGCGTGCACGAGATCCGCAACTACATCGTCCGCGGCATGCTGTGGCAGGCTTTCACTTCCGAG
>VBDE01000425.1:1354-2562 GCA_005883665.1 Betaproteobacteria bacterium | reverse complement strand
AGCACGACCTTCGCCTCGGGCTCGTAGAGGTAGTCCCAGTGGCTCGCCGGCAAGCCGAGCCGCTCGCCTGAGAGCGGCAGCAGCTGCTCCATGACCGGCTCCTGCTTCATGGTGTTGATGAAGCGCGTGTAGAAGAGCAGGAGGCGGTCGAAGCGGTCCTGCGTGTAGCCGTCGAGCATCACCTTCACCGCGCCGATGAGCTTGTCCATCTGCGGCCGGTCGCCGAGCTGGACGACGTGCGACACGACGTTGGCTCCCAGGCGCTGCATGAAGCCGAAGCCCTTGCCGCCGATCGCGCAGACCTCCATTTTCTCCCCCTGCGCTTCCCACTCCTTGTACTTTCCGAGGGCCAGGCGCAGCAAGTTCGTGTTGAGCGCCCCGCACAGGCCCTTGTCGGTGGTGACGACGATCATTCCGACGCCCTTCACGGTGTCGCGCTCGATGAGGAACGGGTGCCGGTACTCGGGATTCGCGTGGCTGATGTGCGCGGCGACGTTGCGGATCTTCTCGCCGTAGGGGCGCGAATGGCGCATGCGCTCCTGCGCCTTCCTCATCTTCGAGGCGGCGACCATCTCCATCGCCTTGGTGATCTTCCGGGTAAAAACGTGGTCCGTCCCCGGTTTGTTCCATCAGAAGGTCCCGCTTTTCTTCCAGTCTTCGATCGCCGCCTTCAGCGCCTTATCCTCATCGGCCGAGAGGTCCTTCTTCGATTCCATGCCGTCGACGACGGCCGCGTACTTGTCCTTGAGGTAGTCGCGCATCGATTTCTCGGCGGACAGCGCCTTCTTCACGTCGATGTCGTCGAAGTAGCCGCTGTTCACCGCGAATAGAGTGAGCGCCATCTCCCACACCGCAAGCGGCTGGTACTGCGGCTGCTTCATGAGCTCGGTGACCATGCGGCCGCGCTCGAGCTGCTTTCGGGTCGCCTCGTCGAGGTCGCTCGCGAACTGCGCAAAGGCAGCGAGCTCGCGGTACTGCGCGAGCGCGAGGCGCACGCCGCCGCCCGTGTCGCGGCGCTTCATGATCTTGGTCTGCGCCGCGCCGCCCACGCGCGACACCGAGATCCCCGCGTTGATGGCGGGCCGGATTCCGGCGTTGAAGAGGTCGGTCTCGAGGAAGATCTGGCCGTCGGTGATCGAGATCACGTTGGTCGGCACGAAGGCCGTCACGTCGCCCGCCTGCGTCTCGATGATGGGGAGCGCGGTGAG
>VBDE01000425.1:0-1237 GCA_005883665.1 Betaproteobacteria bacterium | reverse complement strand
CCTCGGAGCAGCGCGCGCCGCGCTCAAGTAAGCGAGAGTGCAGATAGAACACGTCCCCCGGATACGCCTCGCGTCCCGGCGGGCGGCGCAGGAGCAGCGAGATCTGCCGGTACGCCCAGGCCTGCTTGGTGAGGTCGTCGTAGATGATGAGCGCGTCCTGGCCGCGGTCGCGGAAATACTCGCCCATGCTGCAGCCGGAGTAGGGCGCGATGTACTGCATCGCCGCCGACTCCGAGGCCGAGGCCGCCACCACGATGGTGTAGGCCATGGCGCCGTGCTCTTCGAGCTTGCGCACCACGGTCGCGATGGTCGAGGCTTTCTGGCCGATCGCGACGTAGACGCAGATCAGGTCCTTGCCCTTCTGGTTGATGATGGTGTCGACCGCCACCGCCGTTTTGCCCGTCTGGCGGTCGCCGATGATGAGCTCGCGCTGCCCGCGGCCGATCGGCACCATGGAGTCGATCGCCTTCAGGCCCGTCTGCACCGGCTGCGAGACGGATTTTCTCCACACCACGCCGGGCGCGACCTTCTCGATCACGTCGGTCATCTTGGCGGGGATCGGGCCCTTGCCGTCGATCGGCTGGCCGAGCGAGTTCACCACCCGCCCGAGCAGCTCGGGCCCCACCGGCACCTCGAGAATGCGGCTGGTGCACTTGACCGTGTCGCCCTCGGTGATGTGCTCGTACTCGCCGAGGATCACCGCGCCGACCGAGTCGCGCTCGAGGTTCAGGGCGAGGCCGAAGGTGTTGTTCGGGAATTCCAGCATCTCGCCCTGCATCACGTCCGAGAGGCCGTGGACGCGGCAGATGCCGTCGGTGACGGTCACGACCGTCCCCTGCGTGCGCACGTCCGCCGACAGCGAAAGATTCTGTATCTTGTTGCGGATCAGTTCGCTGATTTCGGATGGGTTCAGCTGTTGCATCGTTGCTCCTGGTAAGCTCTCTACGCCTTTAGCGCCGCGGCCATCTCTTCGAGCTTGCCGCGCACGGAGCAGTCGATCACTTCATCGCCGGCCGTGATGCGCACGCCGCCGATCAGCTCCTTGTCCACGGCGACGCGCGGCTGGACCCGGCGCTTCAAGCGCCGCGAGATGTCCGCGACGAGGCCGTTGATCTGCGCGTTGTCCAGCGGAAAGGCGGTGCGGATCTCGGCCTCGACCACGCCTTCGAGCTCGTTTTTCAGCTCGGTGAACTGCTGGTGGATCTGGGGCAAGAGCGCGAGACGGTCGTTGGCGATC